>JAUNKR010000010.1 GCA_030532705.1 Peptostreptococcaceae bacterium | reverse complement strand
TTGTAAAATGAATCTTTATCTCTACTTTTTATTCCTTGTGAGCAGACACTATTTAGAGTTTTTTGTTAAAAAAGACAAAGCCCAGTCTCAAAAGGGTAAGTCCTGTCACCCAAAGAGCGGCAAAACGAAAATATTCTGCCTCATGACCGGTCTTCGGGATGCGGTCGATCCGATCGATCTGAGTAGAGCGGATCTTTTTATTCCGATTCGCTTGAGGGATCGTGTCATTGGCTATGGATGATTCCGGATCTTCGGAAGGATCAGGTCTGTTTTCTGCTACATTACCTCTGCCGGCCAAGGCGGAAGGATCATTGTCGATCCTTGAAGGAATCACATCCTGTGTATTGGAAATAGCTCCATTTGTTGCAGTGCTTGAAGTTATATCCTCGGTTGGAGTTTCAATATTGTTCTCATTGTTTTCCTTACGATCAGGATCGTTTGAAGCAGGACTTGCGGCATCAGCATTTTTTGCCGGATCTTTTAGATCATCAGAGATCGGTTGCTGATCTGTTTCAGCAGGTCGCACGGGATCCGGTCGGACCGGGCTTCGATCGGGTGTGGCATAGGATGTATCCGAAGGTGTGCTTGTGTTGTCATTCCCGGAGTTAGTACTTGGACCATTTGCTGTACTCGGGTCAGTCTGAGCTACGCTACCCGACTGTGTGGGATCGTTTGGGTCAGTAGTTGATCCGATCGCTTGCCCCGCATGATCATTCCCGGAGTTAGTGCTCGGGTCGGTCGTTTTGTCCGGGTCGTTTTGGATGCCATTGTTTGAAGGTGTGGAAACGCTTGGGTCGGTAGGTGCTCCGCCGGATTGCCCCGCGTTAGCACTTCCGGTATTAGTGCTCGGGTCAGTCGTTTTGCTCGGGTCATTCTGTCCGCCGGTCTGATCCGAAGGATCCGGGTCGGATGGAACATTTGACGGTGCGATCTTTTGATTTTCGATCTTGATCTGGTGCTTCTTCTTTGGCGTAAGATCGATACGATAAGGATCCGAGGCTATCCGATAACCCTCAGGAGCACCGATTTCTTTCAAGAGATAGCGTCCCGGCTCAAGGTTTTCAAAAACAGCTTGCCCCTGATCATCCGTCGTTAATGCAACGATGGCTTCTCCATCCTCTTTGTCATCTTTATTCTTATCATGGTACAATTCGAACCGTGCATTTTGGAGCGGTCGTTGATCCTGAGCGTCTATTTTTAAGACCTCAAGGGATGCGTTCTGTGCAGGATCTTTTTGTATAGTAAAGGTATGCGTTACCGTTTTACCGGCTTCGATCTTGATCGAGAATGGCGTACTGTCTAAAAGATATCCTTCGGGAACCGTTTTCTGCACGACTTGATAATCCCCCGGAGTTAATCGACCGGAGTAGGCTTTTCCTTTGCCATGAGCACTTGTCGTGATGCGCTCGATCATCGTATCGGCTCGAAGGATCTCAAAAGTAACTTCATTTAATAAATTGCTTTCCTCATCCTGAGTGATCATTTCAACATGTCCATAATTCGGATCCGCATTTAGAGTGGCTTTGATCCCGCTAAGTCCCAGAACCTTAAAAGGATGTTCAGCAGTTTTGGGGATTACTTTGTTCGGGCCCTGTTCCTGATTGGACAATGGAAGCAGGATCCCGTTTTTCTCGATGTGGATATGATTTTCAACATAATCGATACCGGTATCATAATTTATACGCAAGATCAGTCTTGCGGATCTACCGTTCAGTGCATCACTCAAAATATGAATGCGCATTTCTTTACCATTTGAAAGATGATCGATCCGATAATCCTTGCTGGGAATAAGTTTTGGTGTTGCATCGCCTATTCGCTCGCCATACATGTTAAAAACCTGAAAGTCGAATTCGAGCTCCTGATTTTGATCAAACTGAGCATTGGTCGAATTTATTTTACTGACGATCGTACTTCCCTGTAGGTCGATCTGGGCAATATTGATCCTTGTGTATAGTCCGATCGAGCGGTTTTGACGATCGCTCAGATAAGTTTCTTCCCAATGGCAGATGAGCTCACTGCTCACATCATTAGGGCTATAGTTCAAATAATATGTTTTGGAGATATCATTGTGCCCGCTGATCTTGATCGGGAAATGATTATTTTGATTGGTCAATACATTGGATGTATTAGGAAAACTCCCAAGGATATGGAAAGTACCGCTTAGATTTTTTAGGCTTTCGACATCCTGTCCGAATACGATGCTAATTTTTCTAAGTGGCGGACCGTCATTGTGTTTGAGCGTATCATGTTCTGTTCGTAGATAGATCGACCCGACATTATATGTTACGCCATCCACTATTTTCTCAAGGGGGATCCCCGTATCATAATTTGGAACGGCGGTCAGGTGAATATTGTCGGGAAAGACCAATTCTATATGATCCCCTTTTTGTAACTGTCCATTATATTTTGAAGAATCCCAGTCAATATTGATCTGAAATTCGATCCAGCGTTCGATCTTAGGGATCCCATTTTGTAAATAGGGGACTTCGCCCTTTTCCCCTTTGTAGTTGAAATCGATACTATTTATAATATCGCCCACATTACGAATCCTTTGCAAAGGATCATTGGATGCATCGGTCGCAAAAACTTTCGGAGATGGTGCGACAAAGCTTAGGATCAGTATCCAGGTCAACAGAAGGGAAGAAAATATTTCTTTTTTTCTACTCATATCATCACTTCCTTATTAATATCACTAATAGTATATCGTGTAAATAAATAAGGCGATAAGAGAAGAATAAAAAAACAAGATCAATCCAGCGAACCGAAAATATCTCCTTGCATATCCAAAATATCGTCCATCGGGATCTTCTCGCCATTTTGCAGGATCAAAGCCCGATCAAAAGAGTCCACCTTCTTTACCTTTCCGCTGACAGTCCGATAACTGCCGCCGGATTTTTTGTCATCCGGTTCAAAATAAGTGATCCGGATCACAGGCTCCTTTGAGAGCTGATCGACGAGGATCCCCATTTTGACAGTCAAAAAATAGATCGCATCCTCGGCAAGTTCGATGCGTTCGCTCGTATATCTGCCGGTCTCTTTAATATTGGCATCATATCCCGTCAGTGCCTTAAATGGAGAAAATTGTGCGGCACGATCCATCATCGACATCTGCGGTCTCGTCGAAGAGACATGATGGGGCAGATGAATAATATCGTCATATCTTCCGATCATGCTTTATGCCCTCCGATCTGTGCGTTGCGTTCCTTTGCGGTCGAATCCTTTTCAAGATTCGTCGCTTTGAGGATCGCGTTTTTTCCGAATTTTTTCTTGATACTGAGCATCGCCTGCTGCATTTTCTTTTCGCGCTCCAGTTCGATCTTCTCCTTTTCCTGCTCGACTTTGAGTGCGGAGTAGTCGGTAAAAAGATCCAGCTGCTCATAGTTTTTGTCATCTCTTTGCGAAAGACCTTCAGGGATGACATGATTTGCGGTGACATTCACCCTTCGGATCAGAAGATCTTTTTCGACGATCCGATCGAACAATTCGCCGACCGCTTTTAAGATCTGCTTGGTCGAGGAGGTGTGCTTCCCGAGATTGATCGTGCTATGTGAAGGCCTTGGAAGCTTTCTTCCATAGGGATCCGTGACGATGGCGCCGAGAAAATTCTTTTTTCGCACCGGATCGAGCAGGTTTTCGACATCATAGCCTATGGTGATGGCGATCTGGTCGGTAACGAGCCCCTTATCCACCAGATCCAGCACCAGATCATCCGCCATTTCTCGAATGACGAGCTTTGCACTTTCGGTAGAATAAGGATGATGCAAGACCTGTCCGGAGCCCAGACTGTGCGTACTTGGCTTGTAGGCTTTGATCGCCTGGATGGTGCAAGGTTCCCAGCCCCATGCATGATCGATCAGAAGCTCCGCATTTTTCCCAAAGAGTCTGTAGAGCAAATCTTCGTTTCGCAACGAACATCTTGCAATATCACCCATCGTCATCAAGCCGTGGTCTTCCAATTTTTTTGCATAGCCTCTGCCGATCCGCCAAAAATCAGTCAGCGGGCGATGGTGCCATAGGTTTTGACGAAAACTCATCTCATCCAGCTCCGCGATCCGAACGCCATTTTCATCCGGATCCATATGCTTTGCCACGATATCCATTGCGACTTTGCACAAAAAAAGATTGGTGCCGATCCCTGCGGTCGCGGTGATCCCCATCGTCTCGAGCACGTCCAGGATGATCTTCATCGTCAGGTCATGAGCGGACAGCTTGTAGGTTTGCAGATAGTCCGTCACATCCATAAACACCTCGTCGATCGAATAGACGATAATATCCTCCGGTGCAACATATTTCATGTAGATCTCATAGATACGGGCGCTATACGCCATATAATGAGCCATTCGAGGTGGTGTGATGATAAAATCGATCGCAAGCGAAGGGTCCTTTTTCAGCTCAGAATAAAGATAGGAT
Source organism: Peptostreptococcaceae bacterium (assembly GCA_030532705.1). Taxonomy (GTDB): domain Bacteria; phylum Bacillota; class Clostridia; order Peptostreptococcales; family Filifactoraceae; genus JAUNKE01. The sequence goes on along the minus strand of JAUNKR010000010.1, from coordinate 49,175 downwards.
GAGCCTTGAAGGGTACGATCCGGCGCCTGGGATCTTCTTTTTGCATTCGCTTCCTTGACTTTTTGCTTGACCTCAAAAAGTCGTCCTCGTCCTGAAATACCATAACTTTTGAGCGTAGGCGTGGCTGCAAGACAGATCGTTTTGTCCGTTCGGCTTTCATCCGCCACGACGAGATTAGTGTCAAGCGGATCCAGCCCGAGCTCTCGACATTCAACGGAAGCATAAAATGATTTTAGATCGATTGCAATATAACATCTCTCCTTCACACCATCACCCCTTTCTTTCGATCGATCTCAACTTATATTCATTATACCATAACCGCTCCTTGTGCTTAAGAAAAGCTTATGTTAGAATGAAAACAAACAATGACACGGTTCGATCGATGGATCAGGATCAGTAGGGGTCAAAAGAGCGATGGATCATAAATTAAAACCGGAGTGACAATCGAATAGCAGGGGTCATGACATTCGTCTATCGAAAACCGAAAGACTGAGAGATCATATTCAAAAATAATGGAGGAAGCATCTGTGTATAAAATGCGAGGTAGGTGGAAGCAATGAGTTTATTTCGGAATCGAATTTACATAAGTCATTTGGTAAATCACAGAATAAAATTGAACAATATGAAATTGAACAGTTGAGATCAGGAATAAAATTATCATGGAAAAAAGTAAATATTAAGACCAAGGTCTGTTCTTTTCAGAATACGGGCGACATAAGCGGACTAAAAAGCATTTGTTTTGATGGTCCGGTTTTTTGTAAAGATTTTGTTTGGTTTTTTAAAAGGTGTTTTTTATTCTATAGATAGGAGCGTTCTACAAAATGATAAGGCAGAAAATGTATGCAACAAATAATGACCGATCGATATGTGTTATCAAAGATGAAAACAACGAATTCATTCTGAAAAAATCTATGCAATAAATAATGACTGATTGATATCTTTGCACTATCATATTTTATGATGAGAGGGTTTTATGAGAAGAATAACATTTTATGATGGGAAGGTTATGACACTTGTGAGAGGGGAGGTCAGGATGATACGAAAAAAATATATCTTACAAATACAAAGGATATTAGTGATGCTCATGGTCTCCTTATTGCTTTTGACCGGTTGCTCCAATGGAAATTCGGGCGATCTGATCATCGACGGAAGATCATTATACGAGCGATCCCGGCAGATCGATGAGCTCTACATCGACTCTTATACGGAGCTGCAAAAAGAAAAATATCGGCGACATTATGATCCCAAGCTCTATTTTGCAGATCTAAAGAGATCCGGGCAAGAGCTGGAAGAAAAGGCATATCAATATTGGGACAACAAGATCCGCTATGCGATCCAAACCGAGTTTCCAATGCTCAAAAAAGCGCCCTATATCCTGCGGACCGATGTGGAATTTGTCAATGAAGCGATCCTACGGTATCAGCAAGGCGAGCTGAAAGCGGACGAAGTGTTCCGCGATCCTCAACACACGATGCGGATCAAGATCGAGCTGGATATGTTTGTAGACAAAACATCCAAAAAAGACGAGGTACAAAGACAATATCAAATGCTCTACAAACAAAAGATCGCCAAAGAGCTTATCGAAGGATATATGGACAACAATGTAGAACAAGTCGAATTCTGGGGGAACATCTACAACAAAGAAGCCCTTAAAGAACACTCGATCCAAGAGCTGTCCCAAGAAAAACAGATCCAGTCAATACTCGACCCCAAAGGATACAAAGAAGAAGGCATCTTCTACCTCAAGACCCCCTACTACGAGAGCAACATAGCCCGAGATGGAGAGGAATTTGATGAATACGACTCCTATATGAGTGGAGAGCTGGATTGGGCAACGTCGGATGAAGTGATACAAGCACTAAGCGACAAATACAAGATCCCGTTTTTTCAAAAAAACGGCATATGGTTTGCAGCAGAAGAATATCCCGATCTGTTCTTTATGGTCGATGAGTCCATCGTCGAACCGAAGACAAAACCCGTCAATATTGAAGACTATTTCTTAAGCACCCTGTACCAATCGATCCTAAACAAACATGTCGAGCGTATCATCGAAGAAGAAGGAATGAGCGATGAAGTATTATTTTTTGTTTCAACCGAACCGACAGGAGACCAATATACCGAAAATAATGCCTGCAAAGTCCGTCGTGATTGCAGAACGATCGACGAAAAGAAATTGCTCAAAAAAGGTTATGGGTCAGTTGAGGTTGGTATCACTTTGATCCATATGACGGATTCTTCGGTAGTGGATGAGGAAGCGACCAAAGAAAAACTGCGAGGGATCACCACCCGTATCGATGAATTGGTCGATCTTCATGATACGCCGATCGACTTTGCTTGGGAAAATCTCTATATCTACGAATATATGCTGGGCAAAGAAGAACAACAGATCGCCAAAGAGTTGTTTAAGCAGTATCGGATGACGGAGCGGTGGCGAAGAGAAGATCCGCCGGGGATCGGCGATGTGTTCTCCTTGTACTATATTACTCGAGCAGAGACACCGGCTTTTCACTTCTTAGATATTTTTGGGGAGAAAAGAGAGATCGACATTGATGGGATATGTTAAACAGTCTTTTTATCTTGATCAGTGCAGTGTATGAGGTAGGCACAGATCTTTGTTATAAAGCGTTGTTGCAAAAAGATCCATCTTAAAATGACAGATCGAAGTCGAATGAAAAGTCGATAACGCTACGCAAAAAGCCTGTGATGAATGACCACAGGCTTTTACTAATGGCGGAGACGGTGGGATTCGAACCCACGTGCCTCGGAAGGCAACTCGATTTCGAGTCGAGCTCGTTATGACCACTTCGATACGTCTCCATAGCAGGTTTTGGCAAGGTCCGATCACGGCAAAGGACTATGCCCGATAAATATTTTATCACAAAAAGTCGATCATGTGCATAAAAAATTATGAACTTGTTGGAAAAGATTTTATTAGGGCAAGCGATAATTGGCGCGAGATTCGTGTAGACATAAAAAGAGGGCATCTATACGAGAGCCCTCGGTCTTAAAAATATGGATCTTTATCGGTGATCGATCTTCGTTGATGGCACGATCGAGCGTTCGTTCGGCTCACGTATGTAACTAAAGCTCTTTGTTCTCTTCGGCTTTGGCACGTGCTGCCGTACGGAATTTTTCGATCACTTTTTCATAGTTTGCCTCAATATGTGGAAAAACACAGTTACTGCAATCCTTGATCCCATTGGACAGGATCTTGAAGTTGCCGCCGCAGTCTGTCAGATAGAGCGGGCAGTAGCAAAATAGGCAGTTCATATGTTCCAGATTGTGACAAGGATAGTATTCGCAGCTTCGGTTTTCAAAATATTTGTAGCTCATCAGTTCCTCCATTCTGTTTCGTTAATACCTGAGCATATTATATAACGAAATCAGGTTTTTTTCAACTGAGCGGACGGATCAAAAAGTTGAACCAAGAGGGATCCGGATCGACAAAATACAGGCAGAAAGAATACAAAGCTCAACATCATGTACGGCGCATGGGAATATTTCCGGAGGCTCGTCGGAGAGGATGGGCTGCTTAAGAGGGGAAGAAGATCGGAGTTTGTCCGGTGCAGAGGATAGGATCTGTCGATGTCGATCGGATCGGGATGGTACAGAAAAAGGCTGTTTGAAAGCTGTCTGTTAAAAGAACAGTTTTTTCAAAATATTTCAAAGGATAATGAATAATTATCCTATAATATGGTTATCTATATTACAAATGGTCATCGAAAAAATCGGACCGCTGAAAGGGGCGATATTATGTTAGTAAGCATCTTAGGAAGAAATCTTAGAGTGACAGAAGCAATGGAAGGCAACTTTGAGACCAAGCTATCGAGACTGGATAAGTATTTCAATGGGGAGCAGGACGCAAAGGTCACTGTTTCGAATTTGAAAAATCAGCAGAAGGTCGAGGTGACGATACCTTTCAATACGGGCGTCGTGAGAGCAGAGGCGATCGATGATGATGTATATAATGCGCTGGATCTTGCGATCGAGAAGTTGAAGAAGCAGTTGGCTAAGCAAAAGGATAAGTTGATGAAAAAGCCACATGGCTCGATCCGTTTTGAAAGTATCGAATCTTATGAGCCGGCAGGGCATCATGAGGAGAGTGAGAAGATCATTCGCCGTAAAGTGTTTGAGTACAAACCGATGTCGGAAGAGGATGCAATATTGCAACTGGAACTTCTAGGACATGACTTCTTTGTTTTTGATAACTTTGAAACCAATAAAGTGACTGTGGTGTATAAGCGAAAGGATGGCAACTACGGTCTGATCGAACCGAAATAAATAAGATATTCAGGGCTTTGGCTAGAGGGTAGCCGAAGCCCTTTTTATTTTCTGTAATATAAAAGCAGACCCGTCGAAAACTCCTTTTTGTAGGCGTGCTCGATCCGGGGTCTGCTTTTTAGAGTACATCGATATTATTCGATGATCCTGTTCATATAGTCTTCGATCTCCCGGGCTGTTCGCATTTTCATGACCTCTGCAAAGATCTCCTGTGCTTTGGTGTATGTCAGACCGGCGATCTGTTTTCTGGCTTTGAGGATGGAGCCTGCGCTCATGGAGAATTCGTCCAGTCCCATCCCGAGATAGATCGGGATCAGTTTTTTGTTGCCGGCGGTCTCTCCGCACATTCCGCACCAGATCCCATGGTCATGGGCGGCATCGATCACTTGTTTGATCAGTCGAAGCACTGCCGGATGGAACGGATTGTATAGATCGGAGATCTTTTGGTTCATTCGATCGACCGCGCAGGTATATTGGATGAGATCGTTGGTCCCGATGGAGAAGAAGTCCACTTCGGGTGCGATCAGATCGGCTGTAAGCGCTGCGGATGGGATCTCGATCATGATCCCTACTTCGAATTTGGCATAAGGGATGCCTTCCTGATCGAGTTCTTTTCGACATTCTTCAAGGATCTCGTTTGCATGTCGGACCTCTTCCAAAGAGGAGATCATCGGGTACATGATCTTGAGATCACCGTGCATGCTGGCACGAAGCAGCGCACGAAGCTGTGTCTTGAACAGGTCGGTCCGATCCAGACAGATCCGTACGGCGCGGTAGCCGAGGAAGGGGTTCATCTCTTCTGGCATTGGAAGATAAGGGAGATTTTTGTCACCGCCGATGTCGAGGGTCCGGATGACAACGGGATGATCTCCCATCTGTTCGAGTACGGAGCGATATGCTTCGTATTGTTCTTCTTCGCTCGGAAGATTGTCTCGATCCATATATAAGAATTCGGTGCGGTAAAGTCCGATGCCTTCAGCACCGTTTTTCTTCGCACTTTGTGTATCTTTCGGGTTTCCGATATTGCCGGCGAGTTCCACACGATGTCCATCGGCGGTCACGCTCTGTTTTTCTTTGTATTCTGCGAGCAATTTTTTTTCCAGCTCTTGCTCTTGGGCAAGTTTTTGGTATTTGGACAGGGTCTCTTGATCCGGATCGATGAAGAGGATCCCTTCTTCGCCGTCAAAGCATACGATATCGCCATTTTTTACTTTTTGGGTAATATCATTCAGTCCGAGGATCGCCGGGATCTCCAGCGTTCTCGCCATGATCGCGGAATGGGAAGTTCTGCCGCCGATATCGGTCAAAAAGCCGAGCACTCGATCTTTGTTCATCTGTGCGGTATCGGATGGGGTGATGTCATGCGCCACGATGACGACGGGTTCTTTGAGCGTGATCAGCGAGAGGATCTCTTTGCCGAGCAGGTTCATAATGATCCGATAGCCGATGTCGCGCAGATCGGCAACGCGCTCTTTCATATAGTCATCTTCCATCGATGCGAAGATGCTCACAAAAAATTCGATCGTTTCGTGGGTCGCGGAGACGACATCCTGTTTTTTGTCGGAGATCTTACCGTTGATCTGATCGACGAGTTCGTCATCGTTGAGGATCATGATATGGGCGTCGAGGATCTCTCGCATCACCTCGCCGGCATTTTCTTTGATCTCTTCAAGCTGTTGTTTGGACAGCTCCAGCGCTTGTGTCAATCTCTCTTTCTCGCTTTCGATCTCATCGGCTGAGATCGTTCTTTTTTCAATAACAGGCTCTTCTTTTTTGAGCAATAATACTTTTCCGATTGCAATGCCTTCTGAGGCAGCGATACCTTTATACATAAAAACTCCTTACTATATGTGGGACGCAAGTAGTCCCAAAGGGTTGAGCTTGTCCACGTCTATATTGTAGATTAAAAATGAAAATAATACAATAGCAAATATCAAAAGCGTCCTTATAAATAAAATCGGCTGTTTGGAAAAAGGCTTAAGGCAAAACGGATAGAGCGGGGAAGTGTTTTTTAAGTTTTACCAAATTGTAACACTTTTTACATATTTTTAAGGTATAATGGTACGAGTATGTGAAATCAAAGAGAGGTGTTTATGAAAAGATTCAAATCGATGATCGCCGGTTGTATGGCGATGCTGATCGGTATCAGCGGTGTTCTTCCGTCGTATGCTGAGAATATGGTGAACGAGAAGAAGGCGGAGCGTATCAAGTATTCATATCGTTCCTCGGTGATCAATACATCGGATATGCCGAAGTTTTCGACCTATGATGTCGTAGTGTTCGGATCGGATCCGGAGGGGGTCGCTGCCGCATACAGTGCAGGAAGGCAGGGATTGCGTGTATTGCTGATGGATTTTAATCGGGATCGTGTGGGCGGTCTTTATACTTTGGGCTGGTTGAATATGATCGATTTTAACTATGCGCCGGGAGAAGAGCAGTGGTATCAGAATGTTTATAAGGATAATTTTTTGAATCATGGCGTTTTTGAACGTTTTTATAATCTGATCGGAAAGAAGAAGGCTTTTGACATCTCGGATGCGCAGAAGGCATTGGAGAAATTGCTTGCGGAGGCGAATGTGGAAGTGGTGCTGACTTCGGATGACGGTGTGGAGTATAGCTATGTGCCTGCTGACAAGACGAGCGTGCTCGTGGTAAATGCAAAGACGGAGCCGACAGTGCTTTCGGCAAAGGTCGTGATCGATGCGACACCCAATGCCGACATCGCGACAAAAGCGGGGGCAAAGTTCCACGAAGGGAAAGAAGACATCGGTCTCAAAGGAAAGTATCAATCGGCTACGCTGGTCTATAAGATCAAGGGTGTGGATTGGGACAAGGTGCGAAGAGTGCTGCAAAACGACGGGGATCCGAATACGGGTCTCAGCGGCAATGCGGCATGGGGCTACAAACAGATGTTGAACTGTCCGGTGAATGATCCTTTGATGCAGAGCAGGCATCTCAATCTTGGACGCCAAAATGACGGGACGGTCTTGGTGAACGCATTTCAGATTTTCGAATTTAAGCCTTATGATCGGATCTATCAGATCTCGACAAGGGATGCGGCGATCCGTCGGATCAAGCAGGATGTGATCCCTTATATGAGAGCGAATTTGAAAGGTTTTGAGAATGCGGAATTTGTATCGGCAGCGCCGGAGTTTTATATCCGGGAAACAAAGCATATGATCGGGGAGCAGACCTTGACGGCGAATGATGTATTTGACTCGGTATTCCCGAATAATTATATCGCAGTCGGCTCTTATCCGATCGATATTCAGGCGAACCAGAAGGGCGATATCGGGACGATCCTTACGGGGACGAAGCCTTATGGTATCGCGGCGGGGTCGATCATTCCGCAAGGGATCGACGGGATCTATGTTCCGAGCAAATGCGCAAGCTTTGACTCGATCGCTTATGGATCGGCAAGAACGGTGCCTGTATTGATGGCGCTGGGCGAAGCGGCAGGAGTGATGGCGAAGGTCGCGATCAGCCGAGATGTCACGACGAGGGATGTACTGACGAACTCGAGCAATCTGCTCGCGGTCCGTACATCGCTTTATGAGAAGGGCGTGCGACTCGTCAGCTATGCCAATGCGCATCCGATCGACCACAGCTATGCGGCTCGAGAGATCAAATTCTTGCGCAGCAAGGCATTGATCACGATGACCTATCAGAATGAGTACGGCCTGCATACCAGAGCGAATGTCGGCAAGCTCTATACGATGCTTCATCTGATGGAGAACAATTCGCCTTATGATGTTCATCGCCGGGATGTGATGAATTTGATCAATAAGCCGATGAACTATGAGATGACGCTCAACGATATGATCCCGGTCATGAATTATTTCTTAAAACAAAATTATCCGGATCTGAAAGCGATGCAGGATGCGAAGGTCATCCCGGCGGAGATCTATAACAAGATCATGTCGAAGGCGGTAGAGATACCGAATGAGGCAGATCCGAAGCAACATTATTTGGAAGTGTATCTGCTGACGGAGGATCTTTACGCATTGATGGGCAATGTGATCGAGCGTACACCGATCAAGCAGGGATCGGCGGCATAAGATCTTTAGCCGAAGGAAAGAATAACAAAGAGGGCTGTTTTGTGACAGCCTTTTTTAATTCAAATTTTCAATATTTTTATGAGCTGATCTATTTAGTGAAAACGCTTGAAGAAAAGTGATTTGAATACGATGGCGAAAAAGGTTATTTTAGTAAGAACACTTTCAAAAAATATTTTATTAAAATTTATGTGCATAAACTATAAAATTATGGTATAAATGAAATGATGATAATATTTGTTTGGTCAGGATGACCTGCTATCGAAAGGAGGGAAACAATGAAGTCAGACATCAAGAGAGAAGAGATGCTGGATGCATTTATCCAAGCATTTACCGAGTATGGGATCGATAAAGCATCAACTAAGAAACTTACCGCAAAGGCGGGTGTGAATGAAGCGTTGCTGTACTACTATTTTTCTGACAAGAATGATGCTGTTATCGCTTGTGTGAAGCGTTGCTATGAACGATATAAGACAGGTACCGTCGACATCTTCCGAAAAAATATCCATGACGTCGATAAGATGATGGACAAGCTGCAGGCTTATACGAAAAAAACCATCAATGAACAGCGATTCGCGCTGGAGGTCCTTTCACATCCGGTATATTCCAAGAGTATCATCCCAAGTGTAGTGGAGCTGAATAAGGAACTGGATAATGATATCCGAGGTTATGCAAGAGATAATGGGGTCGATGAGGACAAGCTTGCGATGTGGGTCCAATTCATCACGGAATCACTTGTGTACTATGTGATCACAAAAAATGAAGAGCATTTTGTAAATAAGAAGTCTTTTATCGCAGGAGAGATCAAAAAGCTATTTGCGAAGTAGTTTTTTGTCCTTTTGCTGAGGGCGAGATACTTATGATCTGTCATTTGATCGGGAGAGCAGAAATGCTCTCTTTTTGTTTGTGTCTTTTCGGTTCACAATTCAATCGGTCTGTGATACAATAAAATCAACGAAAAAACAAAGGAGCAGATTATGATTAAAGAGATCAAGAATAATATGAATGTGATCGAGTCGATGATCTATTTTTGGACGGCAGTAAAGGATAAGGAGAAGGTAGGCGAGCGCTATCTGGTGGAGCTGAGCGAGTATCCGGAGATGAAGTTGTTGTATGACGAAACTTTCAATGCGGAGTCGGTCCGAAAAGCGCTGAGCGCGATCAGCAACCGCGAGATGCTTAATGGCGGTACTCAGAAAGAAAGACAATTCTGGAACAATAATATGTGGATGCTGGAAGATCTTTCGCTGATGAGCAATATGGTCGCACCGCTGAAGGTGCTGAATCTGGACGCACTTCCGGAAAAGATCAATGCGATCAAGGACATCGAGGCTTCGAGCATCGAAGTCGTATTTATCCCGGCGAACAAGGAAGAGTTTTTTGTAGTAGGCAACAAATTGGTGATCAATTTCTTCAAAGTGATGCCGGATCTGATCTTGGGCGGGGAAGCGACGATCAATGGAAAGACGATCTCGGAATATATTCAGGAAAAGATCCTGGAGAATTTTTAGGGTCTGAAATTTTTGATAAGGATCTGCGTAATGATGGATCGACGGACGATCCGATGATGCAGGACGGATTGGATGAAATCAGGAGGAAATAATGAAATTTCAAGAAGAAAAAGGAAGGATATTCCTAAATGATGAGAATGGAAATATGATCGCGGAGGCGACTTTTAAGGGCGAAGAGGAATGGCATTTGGATCGCACTTTTGTGGACTCTTCTCTTCGAGGACAGGGTGTAGCGGCAAAACTTGTGCAGGCTGTCGTTGAAAAAGCGAGAGCGGAGGGCAAAAAGATCGTGCCGGTATGCTCCTATGCGGTCGCGGAGTTTGAAAAAAAGACCGAGTATCATGATGTGCTTGCGAAATAGTGCAGAATGGCTCTAGGTGATATGGGATCAACAGTTGGATCGCAGGACTTGTTTGGAGCTTGTGATCTTGGGGATCATTTTGAAATGAAGGCGAGGTTTGAAAAAAACATCGCCTTTCTCTTGAGGTTAAAGGACAGACGATTCGATGGAAAATCAAAATAAAAAATTAGCGGCAATGTATATGGTGTTTTCAGCGCTTTCTTTTTCGCTGATGCAGCTGCTTGTAAAATCGACGGCAAATATATTGCCGCTGTTTGAACAGGTATTCGTGCGAAACTTTGTCGTGATCATGATGATGTTGTATTCGCTTTACAAATATAAAAATCTGGACAAACTCTATGTGGCAAAAGGGGTGCGTGGCGCTCTGCTATTGCGCAGTTTTTGCGGATTTATGGGGATCGTTCTCTTTTTTAATGCGATGCGTAATATCAATTTGGCGGATGCTGCCGCATTGCAAAAATGCTCGCCATTTTTTGTGATGCTTTTTTCGGCACTGATCCTAAAAGAGAAGTTGACCAAGCCGAAGCTGATCGCGATCTCGACGGCTTTTATCGGCGTTCTTTTGATCGTCAAGCCGCAGTTTAACTCCGCGGTCTTTCCGTCGCTGCTCGCATTGTGCTCGGCGGTCTTTTCGGGGATGGCGTACACGATGATCTCTTTTATGAAGAACAAAGTGCATTCGCATGTGATCATTTTTTATTTCAGCTTATTTTCCTGTATCCTCTGTATTCCGCTGATGATCCCGACGCTCATCATGCCGACGCCTTATCTGATGCTGGTGATGCTTGCGATCGGGATATTGGGTGGGCTCGGTCAGACTTTCCTGACCTCCGCCTATAAGCTGGCGGTCGCAGGAGAAGTCAGCGTATATAATTATTCCAATATCATTTTTTCGGCGCTGGCAGGATTTTTTATCTTTGGAGAGGTGCTGGATATCTACAGTATCTTCGGGATCTTGCTGATCATCTCTTCGGGGATCGGTGTCTATATGTTCAATAAGGAATAGCAGGACGCTTGAGCGATATCGGGATCTTGAAAAATAGCAGTTTTATAATTTTGGCAGGGAATGCCTGTCCGAGAAAGATCGATCAAAAAAATCGAAGGGAGGATCTTATGAGAAGGAAGGATCGGCTCGCATCGAGCGAATATGCGCTTGAGGTGATCCAAAAATGTGATCATGCGACGCTTGCGACGGTCAATGAGGATCTTTCGCCTTATGCCATCGCGATCTCTCCAGCGACCGATGGGAAGTATGTGTATTTCCATTGTGCAAAGAAGGGGAAGAAAGTCGATAATATGACGAGAGAACCGAGGGTCTGTCTATCTTGCGTAGGCTATGCAAAGGCAAATTCGGAAAAATATACGATGAATTATGAATCGGCGATCGTATTTGGCAGAGCGACTTTGGTAACGGATGAGGAAGAGAGGATCTATGCCCTTCGTTTGATATCGGAAAAGTATTCGATGGCACATATCGACCGTTTTGACGAGGTGCTCAAAGCCTATATCAAAGCGACAGCGGTATATCGTATCACGATGGACGAGGTCAGTGTTAAGGAAAATCGTGAGGATGTGCAGGAATAAGTCTTATCTGTGGGGAGTGAACTGACGGTGATCCGCTGAAGGTGCTGAGAGTTTCTCCTGTGGAAAAATCTCCAGACAAAAAATCATTCATATTCCTTACACTTCGCAAAACGGTTCACCTTCCTATTTTGGATGAAAAATGTTGGGCGAGATCTTACGCCGGATAAAAGAAGACCCTGTGCGATTTTCGTACAGGGTCTTCTTTTTGGATCATTTTTTTAGATCTTTGATCTTGTCACCGATCTTATCGGAGACATCCTTTGCTTTGTCTTTGACATCTTCTGCCAATTTTTCCGCGCTGTCTTGGATCTTATCTGCTGCCTTGGCAGCTTCTTTTTTTGCATCCTGTGCAGTACCTTTCATTGCATCGACAGCTTTTTCAGCATTGTCTTTTACTTTTTCGGCAACTTCTTCAAGACCTTTTTTTGCATCTTTTGCCTTATCCTCGATCACGTCTTTTGCCTTTTCGGCAGTATCTTTCATTTTATCCATTAGATCTGACATTCATTTTCTCCTTCTCAAACAGTTGGCTACCCGATCGGTCGATCCGATCCAAAAGCAAAATGCGGATCACCTGATCGTCTTTTGCTCTTATACTATATATACCATATTTGAGACTTCTTAAATAATTATTTTGTTGAGTCTCCAAGGAGTGATGGTTTTGTTTTCAGATCGAGACGGCGGGAGCGCTCATTAAAAAGGAACAAAGCCCTGCGCTCGATAAGTGTAGGGCTGATCTTGTGGACAGATCATCGTTCGGATCTTCTGGTCTTTGTGATCGTTGACCGAGCGGAAGATCTTTGTAGACAGATCCTTTATTTCTCGTTTGACTTGTATCTATTTCTGATAAGAGTTTCTTTAGCTTGTGATCGTTTATTTGTTCTTTTTGGATGAATAGTTCAGCAGGTAAACATAGATGTCGATGATCGCATGGTAGAGTTCCTCGGGGATCGGGGTGCCGAGCTCAAGCTGTGTGAGGATGGTCGCCAGCGATGCGTCCTCGTGGACGGCGATATCGTTTTTGTATGCGACTTCGAGGATCTTCTCCGCCATGTAGCCCATGCCGGATGCGACAATGATCGGTGCGGCGTTTTTGTCCTCATCGTATCGGAGCGCGACGGCTTTTTTCTTGAGTTCATCTTTATACGGTGACATTGATATTGTTCCTCTTTTCTTTTATTTTCGGGAATACCTCGGTCAATTCGAGCTTGCCGGTACTTTTTTCGACATAGATATTATTTTGTTGCAGATCATTTTTTTCCAGGATCTTTCCGATGTCATTTTTGATCTCGTAAAAGTCCTTGTCCATCTCATCCGGGCAGAAGAGCTGAAGATCGACCTTGCCTCGCTGGAGATTGAGGACCATATCAAAATTCCCGAGGTCCTGGATATTGAATTTGAGGTACACCCGATTGACACGATCTTCCTCATTGTATTGGGAACGTCCGCCATCGTCGGGATCGATCCACATTTCTGCAAAGAGCTTTTTGCCGTCGATCTCAGCAGGGAGCAGGGTATAGAGAAGCGGCATATAGACGCTCTCGTTGACGAGGATGGAGCGAGCCATATTCTCAAAAGCGGCACGATTTTCGTAACCGACCTGTCCGCTCAAGCCGCGGTCGATGATGCCGGATAATTTGTCTGCGAGCGGATTTTTTTGTGTCAGCTTTTCTGTGAGCAATCGATCGAGCACTTTGGAAAGGGTCCGTTCATCCATCGATCCGAGCCGATCTTTGAAATCGCCATACATCGTCAAGCTCTTGAGGGAGGAGAGAACATTCTCCTTAGTCCCGTTTTCGTAGCGGGCGATGTTGAGCGACAGCAGGCTCATGAGATCTCGCGCTTTTCCCAGATCATTCGTTCGGTTGATGTATTTGGAGAGCAAAGGCATGATCTCGTTTTTGAGGAGCTGAAGATTGGCTTTGGTGTCGCCGGGCTTGGCATTTTGATCGAGCTGTTCCGCCATCTGCATCAGTGCATCGCCGTCAGAGCGAGGGATCGTTTTGGAAAGCTCCTGTAGATCATGGAAGATCTCACCGAGGATCCGCTGATTCGATGCCATATCATTGAAACGCTTCGAAAATTTCAGGATATCGGCTTTCAGATCGATCGAATAAGTATCGTTCATCATCTCACGCAATACATCGAACAAAGTGGAGCGAAATCCTGTTGCACTGTCGAGCTGCATTTTTGCAAGCGAAGAAAGATCGCCCTCTTTGAGCTGTATCATTCTCATAAATTCGGTCAGCTCTTTTGCCATATCGGGACTGGTCGCTCGGGAGTTGATGAGGCCTTCCAGATTGGAGCCGAAGATCTCGCGCATGATATCTGCCATCGGGATCGCATCCTTGACATTTTCCAAGAACTTATTGTAATTGGACATATAATGCATGGATTGACGTCCGAGTCCGGCTTCTTCTTTTGTGTCCTGACGGGTGATACGTTGCAGATCGACCTGATTTTTGATATTTTGGGCAGGCACGGTCTGTGGGCTGCCTTTGACTGTATTATTGTAATTTGTCGATGGAGGCGTTGTTACCTTTAGTATATTTGCCATATCTTTACCTTTTTTTCTCTCCTATATTATCTTTTTTTTATAAGAACCGATACCTATTATATAACATTTTATTCAAAAAATTACAAGGCGGTGTTTATTATGGAAAATGGAATGGACTCCATGTTGGATATGTATCTGTTTGAAACAAACTCACTGATCGCGCAGCTTGAAGATATTTTGATCGCTGCCGAAAAGGACAAGGATTTTACAGATGAACATATAAATGAAATATTCCGCATCATGCATACGATCAAAGGCTCGTCTGCGATGATGGATTTTAATTCTCTTATGAAGATCTCTCATCGGATCGAGGATCTGTTTTTCTTCATCAGAGAAAAGGGAATGGCTGAAGTCAAGGAAGACTATCGTCGAGAGCTTTTTGATCTTGTATTTAAGTCGGTAGACTATATCATACAGGAGATCGCAAAGCTTGAAAACGGCGAGCCGCTCAATGAAAATATCGACAATTATATTGCGGATATTAATAGCTACCTTCAAAAAATAAGCACGGGCGAATCCAGTGAAACAAAGGATTTGAGCCCTCAGAATACAGAGCAGGACGAGAAGGATTTTTACAAAGGGATGCAGATCTTCTTTGACGATGACGCGGGGATGGAAAATCTGCGTGCGTTTATGCTGGTCGGTGCGATCCGAGAGCTTGGTGTGGATCCGGTGTTTGAGCCGGCGGATGTGGAAAATAATGCGGATTCGGCGCAGTATATTTTGGAGAATGGTTTTTTGATCAAGCTTCGCAACGAGGAGGAGCGCCAGGCGGTATTGACAGCGATCCAAAATTCCGTGAATATCAAAGGCTACGAATTGGTGGATCTGAAAGGACCGGAGGTCGAGGAAGAAAAAGTGGAGCAGGTGCAGCAGGAAAAGAAAGCTCCCGCGGCACAGCAGAATCAACAAAATCAGCAGGCAAACCAAAACGGCAGTCATCATGCGGCGGCAAAACAGAGTTTGATCAGTGTAAATTTAAGCAAATTGGATAAATTGATGGCGATCGTCGGAGAGATCGTGATCACAGAATCGATGGTCACTTCTTCACCGGATCTTGCCGGGCTGAAGCTGGACAGTTTTACAAAGTCCGCACGTCAGCTTCGAAAGCTCAATGCGGAGCTTCAGGATATCGCGATGTCTCTTCGTATGGTGCCGGTCGCGGGCGTGTTCCAGAAGATGAACCGCATCGTGCGTGATATGTGCAAAAATCTTGGAAAAGACGTTAAGCTGATCATCGAGGGGGAGGATACCGAGGTGGACAAGTCCATCGTGGACAATATCGGAGACCCGATCATGCATATCGTTCGAAATTCGATGGATCATGGCATCGAGTCGATCGAAGAAAGAGAAAAAGCAGGCAAAGGGCAACAGGGAACGATCGTTCTTTCTGCAAGTCATACGGGCAGTGAAGTCATCATCAGCATTCAGGATGACGGGCGCGGGATCGATGTCGAAAAGATCTTGGACAAGGCGGAGAGCAGAGGACTGTTGGTCAAGTCGAGAAGCGAATATAGCAAAAAAGAAGCGATCGGATTGATCATGAGCGCAGGGTTCTCCACCAATGACAGCGTGACCGAGTATTCGGGACGAGGTGTCGGAATGGACGTTGTGCGCAAGAATATCGAGGCGCTTGGCGGTTCGGTGTTTATGAACGGAGAGCCGGGCGAGGGCACGACGACGATGCTGAAGATCCCGTTGACGCTTGCGATCGTGGCAGGAATGGAGACAGCGATCGGAGAGTCCACTTTCACCATCCCGATCAACAATATCCGTCAATCCTTCAAGATCTCGGCGGATGAAGTGATCCGAAGCGTAGATGGCAAAGAGATGATCAAAAAGATGGACGAATTCCTGCCGATCATCCGCTTGCACGAATTATATGATCTGGAAGCGAGACATACCGCTTTGGAGGATGGCATCTTGATCTGGGTCGAGGCGGGCGATCATGGCTACTGTCTGTTTGTGGACGAGCTGATCGGCGAGCAGCAGGTCGTGGTAAAACCGTTACCGTCTTATCTGAATAACTATAATATCAAAAACTCAGGGATCGCCGGCTGTACGATCATGGGGAACGGAAATATCAGCTTGATCTTGGATATCCCGAATCTTTATGCGATCTCAAACGGCAGATAGGGAGCAGGATATGTGGTTGAAAAATATAGCGGAAGGAGCCGCTTTTTCAGAGCTGAGGATCTATAAAAAATGGCGAGTGCTGCTTAGCCTTGCGATCAGCGGAGCTTTTCTTTCGGGCATTTTTATGCTGAAGGAAGAGCAGCCGATCGACTTTCACATCATGGTGTTTTCGATGGGATTGCTGGCGGTCTATCTCGGCAAAAAGCAAGGGATATTCAGACGCTCGGAGAAAAATGAAATCAGGAGGATCTATTTACTCATCTTTCTCTTTTTGGCATTGACCGCGATCGCAGGGGTCGTGTTTGTACGAGGGATGTTCTTCGGCTCCGTTTCGGGTGTCGCGATGACGAGGATCCTTCGGGCGCTCTGTGTCTTGGCGCTTTTATTCGAAGTGCTGGGCATCCTCAAGAGCCGATCGAGCGATCAAAGATGGTCCTCGGTGTATATCTTAGGGCTTGCAGGCTTGTTGGTCTGTGCGTTGACACTGGATATGATATCCAACTCTGATTTGGATATGATCGATATTGAGAGACAGTTCAAAACATTGATGATCGCAATATCAGCGGTGGGAGCGATCAGCTTCAAAGCGATCTTGTGGACATTGTTTGGATGATGGAATAGAAATAGAAAAGGAATCGGGTGGAAATCATGGAAGAAATGATAGAGAATGTGCAAGAAGTGCAAGAGATTCAAACCAATATGGAAAAATATTTAAATTTTAGATCGGATGGACTTTTGTTCGGGATCAACACAAAATATGTGACGGAGATCATCACGAATACCAAACCGACCTTCGTGCCGATGCTGCCTTACTATGTGAAGGGCATCGTCAATCTTCGAGGGCAGATCATTCCGATCATCGATATTCGTTTGCGCTTGGGGAAACCGGCGATCGAGTATGATGACAAGGCATGCATCGTCGTGGTCGAGTGGGAAGGCACATCGATCGGGATCGTCGTGGATACGGTGGTCAACGTGATCGACATCGACACGCTCCAAATTTCTCCGATGAGAGAGAACAGCGTGCAGGAAATGGTCAATGGCGTGATCAGTCTGAATGAAAAAGAAGCATTGATGATATTGGATTGCGAATTGCTTATTAACAGTTAGGCAAAATGGTCGATAATATATAAAAGGAATGTTAAGGGGTAGTATGTTAGAGATAAGTAAAAGTGATTTTCTGAAGCTGACAAGCTTTGTAAAACAGAATTTTGGGATCGATCTGGGGAAGAAGGAGCAGCTGATCGTCAGCCGTCTGCAATCGACCGTGAATGAGGCGAGATTCGGGAGTTTTGAAAAATATGTTGCCTATATCACGGGCACGGCGCCAAGCTCGGATGTGGATCTGATGCTCAATAAGCTGACGACGAACTATACTTTCTTTTATCGGGAAGAAAATCATTTTGAGCTTCTCAAGACAGCGATCCTTCCATACTTGGAAAAAACGAAACAAAATAAAAGTTTGGCGATCTGGAGTGCAGGCTGTTCTTCGGGAGAGGAACCGTACACCATCTCGATGATCCTGAAAGATTATTTCGGGAAACATTCGGCATGGGATACCAGAGTGCTGGCGACCGATATCTCACAAAATGTACTGACCAAGGCGCAAAATTCCTCCTATGAGGATGCGGAGCTTAAAAATATGCCGGGCCATTGGAAAGAAAAATATTTTGAGAAAGATCCGGGGAGCGGAAGATACAAAGTGTCCAAAGAGATCAAGGACAATGTGATCTTCAAAACTTTTAACTTGATGGATGAGATCAATTTCAAACGAAAGTTTGATGTGATATTTTGCAGAAATGTAATGATCTACTTTGATCAGAAGACAAGGGATGCATTGGTCGAAAGATTCTATGATTATTCCAATCCGGGTGCTTATCTGTTGATCGGTCACTCGGAGAGTCTCAATCGAGATCGAACAAGATACAAATACATTACAACTGCCACGTATCGCAAGTAGTAGAGGGAATTATGGCAAGCAAACAAATACAAGAGATGAGTGCCAAGGTGCGAGAGACGCTGGAGAAGATCGAGCCGAAGGAGCAAAAACAAACGACTCCGCTGACTTCATCCAAGCTCGATCAGATCGTGATCGCGATTGGAGCTTCGACCGGCGGGACGGAGGCGACGACGGAAGTGATCAAAGATCTTCCGAAGGACACGCCGCCGATCATCATCGTCCAGCACATGCCGGAGGGTTTTACGTCGATGTATGCCCAGCGGCTCAACACCATCTGCCAGATGGAAGTCAAAGAGGCGGTGCATGGGGACAAGCTGCAACGAGGCAGAGTGCTCATCGCACAGGGCGGCATCCATCTGCGAGTGGTTCGATCGCCGGGCGGCTATTCGGTATCTTGTCTGGACGGAGAGAAGATCAGCGGGCACAAGCCATCCGTCGATGCAATGTTCCACTCGGTAGCGGAAGTCGTTGGCAAAAATGCGGTCGGGATCATTCTGACCGGGATGGGAAGAGACGGAGCGGACGGACTGCTCCATATGAAACAAAAAGGCGCGTTCACAATAGGACAGGACGAGCAATCATCGGTAGTTTATGGGATGCCCATGGCAGCGTACAATATCGGAGCTGTCGCAAGGCAAGGAAGCCTGAAAGAAATTCCTGAGATCTTGAAAGGATATCTCAGCAGGCTTGAATAAGGAGTTGTTATGGAAAACAAGATCAAATTCAAGGAAATCATTATGGAGCTCACAGACTTTTTTGAAGAGCTCACTCAACTGGAAAATGTAAAGCTTCAAGCGATCGTAGACAACAATCTCAAGATCTTGGAAGATTGTATGAGCAAGGAGCAGGTCGGGATCATGCGCCTGCGTGTGCTGGAAAAACGTCGCGCCGAAGTACAAAAGGAGATGGGACTGGAAGGATTATCCTTCCGAGAGATCGTTGCAAAGCTCGAAGGCAGAGAAAAAGCCGAGCTTGAGCGGATGTACTACGAGCTGGAGGATGCACTGACATTGTTCAATCGCACCGCGGACAGCACAAAGACGGCGATCGAATCCAATCTGTACAGCATCGAGGCGATCCTCGAGCGATTGAAACAGAAAAATCATGGGAAACAGGCTGCTTCGGAGAGCGGATTTTCGAGTAAGAGAGCATAAGGAGAAAAAATGAGATCAACATTTGCAGGATTTACAACAGCAAGACTCGCACTTCGTGCAAGTCAGAAAGCATTGGATGTCACAGGACAAAATATTTCCAATATCAATACTGCAGGATATACAAGACAGCGGCTCGATCTGGTGAGCCTTTCGGTCGGTGCGGGATCGGAACGATACAAATCCGAGCATTCCGTTCATGTTGGAAACGGGGTTTTGACTTCGGGCATTTCGCAGATCCGAGATCCGTTTTTGGACATCCGTTTCCGTAATGAGATCGCTCATGTCGGCGGACAGGAGCAAAAGAAAGATATCTTGAAAGATCTTGAAAATATTTTTGATGAGGTTTCCAAAAAAGGAGTCCAAGATCAGCTGAGCGATCTGAACACGATGCTGCAGAAACTGTCCTCGGAGGTCGGGAATAAAGAATTTGATAGTATGGTCAAAGCTTCTGCCGACGTTCTGACAAAGATGTTCAACCAATATGCACATCAGCTGGAGGTCGTCAAAAACGATCAGGAATTCAATCTTCGTAAGGTGGAGATCCCAAAGCTTAATGACATTCTGAACAATATCAAGAATTTGAATGAAACGATCAAAGCGAACCATATTCACGGAAATCCGGCGCTGGAACTTCTGGACCAAAGAAACAGCCTGATCGATGAATTGGCGAGCTATGTGAATATCGATGTAAAAACAGAGCGTCAGTATTTGACGCAGGGTCCGAATGCGCAGCCCGGGCAGATCGATCCGGAGGGCAAATTTGTCGAGGTGCTCCAGATCAAGATCAAGCATCCGCAAGGCGATCTGTGGCTGATCAACGACAATAAGGTGGCAGAGTTCAAGCTGCAACCGGAAGAAAGCGTTCCGCCGGCAGCGCCGATCGACTTTGGTGCATACAAGCTCGAGATGACGGATATACAGGCAGGCAATGGGGCAAAGGTCCAAGATGTGTATGAAAAACTGAGATCCGGAGCGATCAAATCCTCCTTCGATATGCTAAATCGAAGCGGCGAATTTGACGCGAACAATCCGGAGCGGATCCGAGGTCTCGGCTATTACCAAAAATCGCTCGATCTGCTCGCAAACAAGATCGCGACGACATTCAACGGTTTGAACAAATACACGGACGTCAATGGGGTAGAGCATTCTGTTCCGCTCTTTGATGCCAATGACGGAGCAGCAAAGATCACTGCGAAGAATATCAAGATCCATGATGACTGGCAGAGCGGAGCAAGTCAGATCATTCCATCGAAAAACACCAAAGATTTGAACAAGATGACCGGGGCAAATGATAAGATCCTCGAAATGATCTCCGTGCTCGGACAAAAACATGATTTTACGACCGATGGAGGAAAGAAACTATTTAACGGAAGTTTCCAGGAATATTTTACCAATATGGGATCCGTGCTTGGTTTGGATATCAAATCCACGCAGGCGATGATGGAAAATCACAAGACGGTCGCAAAAGAGATCGCCAATATGAAGGACTCGATCTCGGCGGTATCGCTCGATGAGGAAGGAATGAACCTTCTGCATTATCAAAAATCATACAATGCGGCGGCAAGACTGATGACGACATTGGATGAAGCGGTAGCGACCATCATCAACAATATGGGCGTCGTAGGGAGGTAACAGATGAGAATTTCAACGAATGCGATCCTAAGAAATTATGGATCCAATCTGAATAAATCGATGAGGAGCTTGGATGAAGCGCGTGAGAAGGTCATGACAAGAAGAAATTTCAGCAAGACGGCGCAGGATCCGGCGGGCGCAACGAAAGCATTTCAGTTGCGACGCGAATATATGAAAAATGAAGATCATCTGGAGAATATCAAGCAGTCTCAGGCGAGATTGGACTCGGTAGAATCGGGTATATTGCAAGTATCGAAGATGGCGGAAAAAGTTCACTCCGATACGCTGATCGCGATCAACGGTTCTACGAGCTTGGAACAACGACAGGCGATCGCAGAAGGTTTTCGACAGATGCAGGAGTCGATGGTACTGAGCCTCAACGCAAAATTCGGCGACCGTTTCTCTTTTGGCGGCGCGAATGCGACACAGGTTCCGCTTAAACTGGATAAGGCTACAAATACATTGACTTATCACGGGATCGATGTTTCGGATCCTACAAAATTTGCAGAGCTGGAAGCACTGGCAAATGAGAAGTATTATATCGACACAGGCTTCGGATTGCAGGTGGATCCAAACGGTGATGTGGTTGACGGAACGGCGCTCAATATCTCCAATCCGGCGATCTCTTTTATCGGCTTCGGAAAAACGGCGGACGGAACGGATAAAAATCTGGTCACGTTGATGGGCAAATTAGCGCAGGAGTTTGAAAAGCCGGAACTGGATCAGGCGGCGATCAAAAAGCTGACCGATTCCTTTGATATCTCTCGAAACAAGGTCATCGATAAGATCACGTCGATCGGAACGATGTCAAACTTTTTGACAACGACCGAGAACCGTTTGATCGACAACAGACTAAACCTGAACGAAAAGATCGTTTCAATAGAAAATGTGGATATGGAGAAGGCGATCTCCAACTATGAATGGGCAAAGTTCGCATACAATGCGGCGCTCAAGGTTGGGACCAGTATTCTTCAACCATCATTTATAGATTTTATGAAATAGTTGCTCGAAGGATCGGGCGACTGTAAAGATCACAAGGAGGTTTGGCGGTGGAGCCACTTATACAAATCACTAATGTTCCGATCACGATCGAGATGAAAAGCACGAATGCAAAGATCGAGCGTAAATCCGACAGTGTGGAACTGAGCATCAGCAGAACAGAAGGGGGCGGACTGAGGATAGAGTCCAAACCGATCAAATTGAGGATCGATACCTTTGAAGCAAGAAATACTGTCGTACCGACGACCAGAAGAAGCATTGAACAGGCGGCTGAGAGAGGAAAAAGAGCTGCTTACGAAGCTACAGCAAAGCTTGGCAGGGAGGGCCAAATGCTCATGGATGCAAAACTTTCAGGAGGGAAAGCGTTGGATCAGATCTTTGCGATGAATATGGAAGCTCCGACAGGAGAATTCACATTGTCGAGGATCCCGACCGTTGGCCCCGAGATCAGCTGGTCAGAACCGGACCTGACCATCGAATATGATATGGAGAAATTGAACTTTGACTGGAGGATTCAAAAAGGAGACTTTGAATTTATTCCGGGCACGATCGAATTTTCGATAACCCAAAGACCGGATGTAGTGATAGAATATATCGGAAGTCCGATATATGTACCTAAGAGTGCCGACCCGAACTTTGAAGCGGAGGCATAAACAAGCATAAAAAAGGAGATAAATGCTTATGAAAACAAAATATTTTGGAGAGATGACCTTCTCAGAAAATGACATTTTCACATTCGATAATGGAATATTCGGATTTGAAAACAACAAAAAATTTGCGTTGATGAATTTCGAGGACGGCACCGATGCGATGGTATGCCTTCAGAGCGTAGAGGATGAAAACCTCGCATTCGTGCTGATGAATCCATTTTTCTTGATGAGTGATTATCAGCCTGAACTGAGAGCACAGGATATTCGATCGCTGGAGATCGACAAAGACACGAAAGGTGTGTTATACTATGTTGTCTGCGTGGTGCAGGAAAACATGGTGGAAAGCACTGTCAACTTGCGATGTCCTGTGGTTATCAATCCGGAAACCAAGAAAGCGGTGCAGGTGATATTGGAAAACAATAGCTATGCTTTCAAACATCCGCTGTATAAATTTAACAGGGGGGTGTAGTATGTTAGTACTTCAAAGAAAAAAAGATGAAACGATAGTGATCGACGGAAATATCAGAATAACTGTTGTAGATATTGGGAATGACCGTGTAAAGCTTTCGATCAATGCACCGAGAGATATCTCGATCCTTCGATCCGAATTGATCGAGGCGGCGGATGCAAATAAGGAAGCTGCAAGTTTGGACAACACAAAAACCGTATTTGCTTTGAACAGCCTATTGAAAAAATAGCACAAACATTCCACGGTTCCGCCGTGGAATTGTTTTACGCGGATAATTACAAATTGATTATAAAGCGATATTAAATGGATAAGATGCATTGAGCGGCATAAAAAGCCAAAACCTTTTTTGCACTTCATTATTGCTTCGGATTGTGCTATAATATGTGAAACGGTTGAAATTTATAAGTGGGAGAGCGATATGGGTACAGCGACGGAAATGGAAAACATTTTGCAAAATGAATTAAACAAATTGTTGATCGAGTCTATCGATGTGCTTGGCATAGAAAAAAACCAGGAAGATCAGCTCATCGCGAATAAATTTCAGCTTTACATGCAGAACCTATTAGAGTACAATTCACACACAAATCTTACAGCGATCACGGAGCCGAAAGAGGTCTATATCAAACATTTTGTGGATTCGATCTCATCTATTCTATCCTTGGAGTACCTCAAAAAACGATATGGGGTCGATTATGAGAAAAAACGCTTCATCGATGTCGGTACGGGAGCCGGATTTCCGGCTGTTCCGGTAAAGATCCTATGTCCGATGATCGATCTGACGCTTTTGGACTCTCTGGAGAAACGCACCAGATTTTTGACGCAGCTTTCGGAACAGCTCGAGCTTTCGAATGTTACGATCCTGCATCAACGTGCGGAGGATGCAGCGAGACAAAAGGATAAGCGGGAATCCTACGACATCGTGCTTTCAAGAGCCGTGGCAAATCTGCCCGTGCTGCTTGAATATTGCCTGCCTTTTATTCGTAAAGGGGGCTACATGGTCTGTTTGAAAGGACCGTCGATCGACGAGGAGCTGGCAAAAAGCAAAAAGGCGCTAAAGCTTCTCGGTGGGGAATTGGTCGAAGTTCTATCGGTCGCGATCCCATTCTCTGAACTGGATCACAAGATCGCTATTTTTAGAAAGATAAAGAATACCGACGGTAAATATCCGAGGAAAGCAGGTAAACCTTCCAAAGAACCGTTGGTCTAATGGGGAAAGCATGAATAAACTATATGAAATCGATATTGAAAGGATCTCTGCAGATTTCAACCAACCAAGAAAAAAGTTTGACGAACAGGAACTCAGTGAATTGGCAGAGTCCATTCGTGCGTATGGCTTGATCCAACCGATCATCGTAAAGCCAAACGACGAGAAGATCCATCCGACGGATGATCATCAAACCTATACCATCATTGCGGGCGAACGACGCTATCGAGCGATGTTGCTTGCAGGGCAGAAGAATATCAATGTATTGATCCGTGATTCAAAGGATTCGATGGAAGTGTCCTTGATCGAGAATATGCAACGAAAAGATCTGAACAAGATCGAAGAGGCTGCCGCGATCAAACATATCATGGAGGAAAAAGGCTATACGCAGGAGCAGGTGGCAAAGGTGCTGTCCAAAAGCAGACCCTATATCACCAATGCCCTTCGTATTTTGAACCTGAGCCCACAATTACAGCAGGCGCTGATCGATGAAAAGATCTCCGATGCGCATGCTCGCGTTCTTGTAGGCATCAAGGAAGAAAAAGAGAAAGTTAAGTTGCTCGATAAGATCATTCGAGAGAAGATGTCCGTGCGCGAGACGGAGAAATATAGCAAGCGGTTGCGCGAAAAGAAGGATATCTTTCTAAGCGACGCACTTGAAAGACTGGAAGATACATTGGAATGCAAAGTATATACAAAGGGAGATGCAAGAGAAGGTACGCTATGTATTTCGTATGCATCGGAAGAAATGCTCAGCTCGATCGTAGAAGCATTGATGGAGAGTTTTAGTAAATAGTACATGAAAATGTAGAAGGAGGCTCTTATGATCTATCTGGATAATGCGGCGACGACCTTTCCGAAACCGGAAACGGTCATCGAGACGATGAGTGATTTTATGAAAAATACGATGGCAAATCCGGGACGCTCAGGACATAAGATGGCGATCGAGACCAATAAAAAGATCTTGGAAACTCGTATGAAATTAGCACGAGCGATCGGGGCGGACAATCCGTTACAGATCGCATTTACAAAAAATGCCTCCGAAGCGCTCAATATAGCGCTGATCGGTTCGCTTCGTTCAGGGGATCATGTGATCACCTCGATGATGGAACATAATTCGGTCACCAGACCGCTCAACAAATTAAAAAATGACGGAATGATCGAATTGACGGTCGTCAACGGTGATCATGAAGGTTTTATCCATGTCGACGAGATCCTACCTCAGATCAAGGACAATACCGCATTGGTCGCGATCACACATGCGAGCAATCTGCTGGGAAGCATCAACGATATCGAGGCGATCGGGAAAGAGATCGCAAAGATCAACGAACAGCGAGAAAAGCAGATCATTTTTCTCGTCGATTGTGCTCAGACGGCAGGGATCATTCCGATCGATGTGCAAAAGATGCATATCGGCTTACTTGCCGGAGCAGGCCATAAGAGCCTCTACGGGCCGACCGGAACGGGATTTCTATATGTGGATGAGAATGTTGACATCGAGCCGATCTTTCGAGGCGGAACGGGCAGCAATTCCGAATCGTTGAACCAGCCCGAGTTTATGCCGGATATGCTGGAGACGGGCACGCTGAACGCCGTCGGGATCGCCGGATTGGGAGCGGGGATCGACTATGTTTCGGCGCAGGGGATTGAAAGCCTGATGAGAAAGCAGCAGAAGCTCTTGGAAGATGCGATCCGTAAACTCGAGAAGATCGATGCTGTCAAAATTTACGGAACGAAAGATGTGCAAAGGCGATGCGCTGTGATCTGTTTTAATATCGGAGAGATCGGCTCGCAGGAAGTCACATCGCGTCTGAGCGGGGAGTTCGACATTGCGACAAGGGGCGGGCTGCATTGTGCACCGCTTGCTCATAATCGTATGGGGACGCTCGAACAAGGGATGGTGCGTGCTTCCGTTTCATCCTTTACGACAGAGGAAGAGATCGATCGATTGGTCGAAGCGGTGGAGAAGATCGCACAAGGATAAAAATTAAAGCGCAGTCGATGCGCTTTTTTTATGCGCAAATGATACGCAAAAAATTTTGCGCTGTCCTTCAAAAAATGTTATAATAGATCCGGAAGCGGAATGCAAAATCGGGAGTTTTTGCAAAAAAAGGAGTATAACAATGAAATTGAGGAGCTATAAGAAGCTTTTTCTTGAGATGATCGAGCATATCAACGAAGGGGTGCATGTGATCGACAGCAAGGGAAAGACGATCTATTACAACAAAAGAATGGAAGAGCTGGAGCAACTGACAGGAAAGGAAGTGATCGACAAACCTTTCGATACGGTCTTTGAAAATATCAACGATTCTACGATGCTGCGCTCTTTGGAATCCAAAGAAAAGATCAAGGATGAGCTGCAAAGCTATATCAACCGTTACGGACGCCAAGTCACGACGGTCAATACCACGATCCCCATCATAGAGGACGAAGAGGTCATCGCCGTGATGGAGATCGCGCAGAATATCACGAGGATCCAGGAGATGAGCGACACGATCCTGGAGCTTAGAAGTGCCAAAAACAAACCGGAGTCGGTCGCAAAGCGGAAGATCCGGCAATATTCCTTTGATTCGATCATCGGAAGGAGCGCCGCACTTGCCAAATCGCTTCGGATCGCCCAAAAAGCAAGCCAAAATGATGCATCGGTCTTTATTTTCGGGGAGACCGGTACCGGTAAAGAGATGATCGCGCAGAGCATCCATTATGACGGTGTGCGAAAGGAGAAACCTTTCATTGCTCAAAACTGTGCGGCGATACCGGAAGCATTGCTGGAGGGGATCCTTTTCGGAACGGTAAAGGGAGCGTTCACCGGAGCGATCGATCGAGTGGGGGTCTTTGAGCAGGCAAATGGCGGAACGCTTTTGCTGGATGAGATCAACTCGATGCCCTATGAAACGCAGGCAAAACTTCTTCGTGCTTTGCAGGAAGGCTATATCCGACGGGTCGGAGGCACGAAAGATATCCCGATCGATGTTCGGATCATCGCGATCAGCAACGAAAGCGCAAAGGATCTTTTGAACGACGGACGATTTCGAAAAGACCTTTATTATCGGCTGAATGTGATCAATATCGATGTCGCGCCTTTGCGTGAAAGACGTGAAGACATCCTTCCGCTTGCCGAGAGTTTTGTCAAAAAATACAATACGATGATGGGCAAAAATGTGTGGATGATCTCGGATCAGGCAAAAGAGGTGCTGATGAACTATCATTATCCCGGCAATGTGCGAGAATTGGAGAATATGATCGCGCGAGGGATCTCGCTGATCGATGATGAGCATGTGCTCTCTCCGACGGTACTTGATCTTCATGAGCCGGAGGATCCCGTAGAACTGTCGGCGGATCTTGATCTGGATGAACTCAGCTTGGACAAATATCTTGAACTGATCGAAAGAAGGATCATTCAGCAGAAGATGCTGAAAAACCATGATAATATTTCTCAGACAGCGAGAGAGCTGGGGATCAAACGTCAGACGCTCCAGCATAAATTAAAAAAATATGAGGCGGATCGCTAAAGGTCGCGACTTGCGCTCGGTTTTTCCGAGAGGGTAAAGACGATGAAAGCTTGTGCGATCAGCTGAGAGATACCCCAAGGGAGCATTTCACGACATTTTCTAAGCGAACGACAAAGTTTTCGTCAAAAGAATGGAGCAAGCCATTAAATAAAAACATCAGAATACGCAAATAGTTTTGCATATAAGGTGCAAAATTATTTGCTTTTTTGCATCAAATTTGTAAAAAAGATCGTGTTTTTTATAAATGTCAAATAGCAGTTGATCGGACGATCTCTTATTTTTGTAAAATTTTGACGTAAGAAAGTGAGATGGACATAGAATAAATCATTCAAGAAGGTGAAATAAGATGGGACGATGTAGCGTCCTTTTTATTTTTATGAGCGCAGAAGCTTTGGAATAGGCGGGTTTGGGAAATCGTTATTATGGGATCTTCTTTTGGCAAGATACTTTGTGCAATGAGAGAAAAAGAATAAAAAATGCAAGTTTGTAAAAATATTTTGCAAATAGTTTTTTTGGCACGGAATTTGCTTTATATAATATTGTAAAAAATTTTTTATAAATTAGGAGGGATTTTATGCAAAACGTAAAAGTGATCATCTGGGGTCTTGGAGCAATGGGAGGCGGAATGGCTGACATGCTTCTTAAGAAAAAAGGAGTAGATATCGTTGGAGTTATCGGTCGAGGAAAGAAGATCGGCACAAGTATGTACGATTATATTAAGACGGAAAGAGGAGATCGCCCGGATGTACTTATTCAATCAGAGGATGATCTGTTGAAAGAAAAAGCGGCAGACGTTGTGCTTCTTTGCACAGACTCTTTTACAAAGGATGCTTTTCCAAAGATCAAGAAGATCGTAGAAAAGAAGATGAATGTTGTTTCTTCTGCGGAAGAGATGGCATATCCTCAAGCGCAGTCTCCTGAACTTGCTGCTGAGATGGATAGATTGGCGAAAGAAAATGGAGTATCGATCCTCGGAACAGGGATCAACCCGGGTCTTATCATGGACCTTCTTGTAGTTGTGATGACAGGATGCTGCGAAGAAGTGGAGCATATCGTGTCAAGACGCGTAAACTCTCTTTCTCCGTTCGGACCGGCTGTAATGCATGAGCAAGGGATCGGTATCACAGTGGATGAGTTCAACAATGGTGTGAAAAACGGAACATTGGCAGGCCATGTCGGATTCCATGAGTCGATCCAAATGATCACGGATGCGATCGGTTGGAAGCTTTCTGCGCCGGTAACTCAGTCAATGGAGCCGATCGTTACGGATGTGGATCGTAAATCTCCTTATGGATTTGCAAAAGCAGGCGATGTTGCAGGTTGTGCGATGAAAGGATTCGGTTATGTGGACGGCACGTTGAAGGTAGAGATGGATCACCCTCAGCAGATCGAGCCGGAGCAAGTTGGCGTTCAAACAGGAGACTATGTGATCATCAAAGGAACACCGAATGTAAATATGGTAAACAGCCCTGAGGTTCCTGGCGGTATCGGAACGATCGCGATGTGTGTCAACATGATCCCTCAAACGATCAATGCATCTCCTGGACTAAAAACTATGATCGATCTTCCTGTACCTAGAGCGATCATGGGAGATATGAGAGATCTTATCGAGCCGGACAAAAAAATCGTAAAATAAGAAAGAATAGGATAGATCAGAACAGATGGAAGCGAGGGTCGGCGACGATATCGGGATCGATGGACGCCGAGCCCGCTTTTAAGTTCTGTAAGCAAAGCTTAGCCGATCGAACGGCGGTTTGGGATTATGCGATCGCATTTTCTTCAATAGGAGGTTGAAATGATAAAAAAAGGCGAATGGGTGATCATTCATCGAAATATATTGACACCT
Organism: Peptostreptococcaceae bacterium; assembly: GCA_030532705.1. Classification (GTDB taxonomy): domain Bacteria; phylum Bacillota; class Clostridia; order Peptostreptococcales; family Filifactoraceae; genus JAUNKE01. Next base: position 19,264 of record JAUNKR010000010.1, on the reverse strand, counting down.
GCGGAAAGAGCACCGCAAGTGCCTGATGATACAAAAAAAGTACCGCTTGAAATGTGGGTGAAAGGATATTTGAATCATGATGCAAATATCGGCGAGGAAGTGGAGATCACGACCTTGACAAAACGTATCGAAAAAGGAACTTTGTTGGAAGCAAATCCATATTACAAGCATGACTTCGGTGTGTTCGTACCGGAACTTCATAAGATCAATGAGCAAGTGCGAGACATTCTTTTTGGAGGTGATCGATAATGAGTAGAGATAACAGCTATCAGGCGGTCATGGCGCGTAAGCCGGAGATCATGAAATCGGCAGTAGGCATCGACTACAGCGTATTTGAGAGCGGATCGATCGCATTCGATTATGAGAGAATGATGAAAGAGACCGGATATACATTGGAAGAAATGCAAAATATCCAATACTCGACAGGTGTTGGAAATACGCCGGTTTTGGAACTGAAAAACCTTACAGCTCTTGCAAGAAAATTTGCACCGGAAGGAAAGGGAGCTCGCATCTTTATCAAGGATGAGGCAGCAAATCCATCCGGATCATTCAAAGCAAGACGTGCAGCAAATGCGGTATATCATGCAAAAAAATTGGGATATAAAGGCGTTATCGCGGCAACGAGCGGAAACTACGGTGCAGCGGTAGCATCACAGGCGGCGATGGCAGGACTTCGTTGCATCATCGTACAGGAATGCTATGACTCCAAAGGAGTCGGACAGCCTGAGATCGTTGAAAAGGCAAGAAAATGTGAGGCGCTGGGTGCAGAGGTCGTTCAGCTGTCCGTCGGACCGGAGCTGTTCTATACCTTCCTTCTTCTGTTGGAAGAGACCGGATACTTCAACGCATCGCTTTATACACCATTCGGTATTGCCGGTGTAGAAACTTTGGGCTATGAATTGGCGATGCAGTTCAGAGAGCGCTATGGCAAAGATCCGGATGTTGTCGTTTGTACGAATGCCGGCGGAGGAAACCTTACCGGAACGGCAAGAGGACTTCAAAAAGCAGGAGCAAAAAGCTTGATCGTCGGTGCGAGTGTAAATCTGAAAGGACTTCACATGGCATCGGATGAGCAATTCAACAAAAAATCTTTCACAACAGGCCATACCGGATTCGGAATGCCATTCTCCACTTGGCCGGATCGATCGGATGTTCCGCGTTCCGCAGCAAGACCGATGCGCTATATGGATCGCTATGTAACGATCACGCAGGGCGAGGTGTTCTATATGACCGAGGCACTGGCATCACTTGAAGGGATCGAAAAAGGACCGGCAGGAAATACCGCACTTGCAGCGGCATTCTCCATCGCTCAGGAATTGGATCAGGATCAGATCATCGTAGTCCAAGAAACAGAGTACACCGGAGCCGGAAAACATGTACAGCCTCAGTTGGCATTTGCAAAACAAAATGGCATCGAGGTGAGATTTGGCGATCCGAAAGAAGAAGTTCCGGGCAAGAATATCGTTCTTCCGGAGCATCCGTCTTTGATCAAGGCAAAAGATCTGGATATGACGAAGCTTCGAAGATCTTTGATCAAGAATGCGATCGAAAATACAGGCAAGACACCGACCGAAGAAGATATCGAGTTCTTGGCGAAAGAAACGAAGACTGATGCGGCATTTGTTAAAGCGGCATTGGCGGAAATGTAGTTCACGATTTTGTATTTTAGCGATCACAGGACCATTGCCCTGTGGTCGCGGATGATTTTTATAATGACAAAAGTTTCAAAAGCAAATTTGGAAGGAGATGTAATTAAATGGCAGTAAAACGTGCAGATGATTTTATGCAAAGAAGAGCACATCTGGCAAACTTGAGCGATCAAGAGCTATACGAGCGTTTTTGGGCGATCGTCGGCGATATCGTGGATCCTTTGCTGGAGCTTGGACAAAAGAATACTTCCCCGGCGATCGAGCGATCTGTTTTGCTTCGAATGGGTTTTTCATCGATCGAAGCAAAGGCTATCGTTGATGGAGTGATCGATAGAGGCTTGATGGGAAAAGGGGCAGGACATGTCGTATATAAGCTTGCAAAAGAGAAGGGCATGAGCGTTCGAGATGCAGGAGTTGCACTTGCGGCAGGAAAGATGTGGCAAGATGTGGTGGACTTGTTCAAAGGAGGTAACAAATAATGGATATGCTAAAGCCGAATGAAAAACTGAACATAGAGAATATCCTCAAAGATCTCGAGTCTTACAGACCGCGTAGAAGAGGATGGACTTGGAGAGAGTCCTCCAGAGGCGAGCAACAGGGACCTTTTGTTTTCCTCGATCAAAGTAAACCGCTTGAAAATTCCGTACCGCTACCATCCGCAAAATACTTTGAGAATATCGATCCGCAGCCGGCACCGGTCATCACGACAGAGATCGCATCCGGTCGTTTTGAGGACGATATTCGTCGTATGAGAATGGCGGCATGGCATGGTGCGGATCACATCATGGTCATTCGTACCGCAGGACAGTCTCACTTCGACGGACTGATCGAAGGAACGCCTCAAGGGATCGGTGGTGTGCCGATCACGAGAAAGCAGGTTCGTGCACAGCGTAAAGCGCTTGATTTCATCGAAGAAGAAGTCGGCAGACCGATCAACTACCACTCTTATGTTTCAGGGGTAGCGGGACCGGACGTTGCGGTAATGTTTGCGGAAGAAGGGATCAACGGAGCCCATCAGGACCCGCAGTACAATGTCCTTTATCGAAATATCAATATGATCCGTTCCTTTGTCGATGCATGTGAATCCAAGAAGATCATGACTTGGGCGGACATTGCACAGATCGACGGAGCGCACAATGCGAATGCGACGGCGAGAGAAGCGTGGAAAGTAATGCCGGAGCTGATGGTCCAGCATGCGATCAACTCTCTATTCTCGCAAAAGGTAGGAATGAAGACATCCAATATCTGTCTTTCCACCGTACCTCCGACTGCACCGCCGGCACCTTGTCTATATCTTGACCTGCCGTATGCGGTCGCACTTCGTGAGATCTTCAAAAACTATCGTATGAGAGCACAGATGAATACGAAGTATATGGACTCTTCCGTTCGTGAAGCGACCGTTACTCACGTACTCAATATCCTGACATCCAAGTTGACCAGTGCGGATATCCAATCGACGATCACACCGGATGAGGGACGTAACGTACCTTGGCATATCTACAATATCGAGGCGCTTGATACCGCGAAACAAGCATTCGTCGGAATGGACGGCTTGATGGATATGATCCAGCTGAAAGACGAAGGGATCCTTCGTGAGCGTGTTAGAGAGATCAAAGAGAGAGCGGTCCTTTTCCTTGAAGAGATCCGCGAGACAGGCGGTTTCTTCAAAGCGGTGGAAGAAGGCTTCTTCGTAGACTCAGGATATTATCCGGAGCGTAACGGAGACGGTATCGCGCGTAAGATCGAAGGCGGAGTAGGAGCAGGCACTGTATATGAGCGTGACGAAGACTACTTTGCACCGGTAACGGCGCATTTCGGATACAACAATGTGGCACAATACGATCCGAATGCGGTCAATGATCCGGCATCTCTGATCGGCGGCTGTACTTTTGAAGATCCGGACAAGATCATCTTCATCGATGAGCTGGATGAAAACGACAATGTCAATGTACGATTGAAAGAGACTGAAGATCTTCGTAAGTCTTCATTGATCAAGCCGGAAGTAGAGTGGATGGGCGACGGTACCGTTCTTCTGACGATGTTCCTTCCAACTTCAAAGCGTGTTGCTGAATTTGCCGCATTGGAATTTGCGAAGAAGATGAACCTCGAAGATCCGGAAGTTATTTCCAGAGAGATCATGCAGAATGCGGAAGGTACAAGAGTCGAGCTGAAAGGTCGTGTAGGCTTCACCGTAGATATCAACTCACTCGTTATCCCTCCGGAGCCGGAAGTGATGTCCGATGCCGAAATTCGTGCGGATATCGAAGAAAGACCGATGAAGATCGTCGGAGCGACCGTCGGAGAGGACGAGCACTCCGTTGGACTTCGTGAGATCATCGACATCAAGCACGGCGGTATCGAAAAATACGGTATCGAAGTGCATTACCTCGGCACATCCGTTCCTGTTGAAAAACTTGTCGATGCGGCGATCGAGCTGAAAGCGGATGCGATCTTGGCTTCGACCATCATTTCACATGACGACATCCACTACAAGAATATGAAGCGTATCCACGAGCTTGCTGTTGAAAAAGGGATCCGTGACGATGTGATCATCGTAGCGGGAGGAACGCAGGTAACACCTGAGATCGCAGTGAAGCAGGGAGTTGACGCAGGATTTGGACGAGGATCCAAAGGAGTTCACGTGGCGACATTCCTTGTGAAGAGAAGAAAAGAAATGTTAGAAAACAAATAAAGGAAGGCAAAAATGAATATAGACGTATTGGTTGCTGAGATCGGTTCAACCACCACCGTCGTGAATGCTTTCAATGATATAGCTACCCCTGACCCCAAATTTGTGGGTCAGGGGCAAGCTCCAACATCTGTATTGGATGGAGATGTGAGGATCGGATTACAGGGAGCGATCGACGACTTGGCAAAAAATTTGGGAGCCGACAAAATAGAATACAAAGAAATGCTTGCAACATCGAGCGCGGCGGGCGGACTGAAGATGACCGTTCACGGACTGGTCTATGATATGACTGCAAAAGCGGCGAAAGAAGCGGCACTTGGTGCAGGGGCGATCATCCATCAGGTCACCGCAGGCAAGCTGAGACGATCCGACCTCAAAAAGATCCAAGAGATCAAGCCCAATATCATTCTTATCGCCGGCGGTGTGGACTATGGCGAAAGAGACACGGCTTTGTACAACGCAGAGCTGATCAGCGATCTGGGACTCAATATCCCGATCATCTATGCCGGCAATATCGAAAATCAGGAAGAGATCAAATTGATCTTTGAAGAACAACATGCCGGACAAAAACTTTATATCGTCGATAATGTCTATCCGAAGATCGACGAGCTCAATGTAGAACCGACACGCAAGGTCATTCAGGATGCATTTGAGGATCATATCATCCATGCACCCGGAATGGAGCATGTGCGGGATATGGTCAACGGACCGATCATTCCGACACCGGGCGCGGTAATGCAAAGTGCCAAATTGCTCTATGAATACCTTGGCGATCTGATCGTGCTGGATGTAGGCGGTGCAACGACCGACCTTCACTCTGTAACGATCGGATCCGAAGAAGTATCACGCATCCTTGTTCATCCCGAACCTACTGCAAAAAGAACGGTCGAGGGCGATCTCGGCGTATATGTCAATATGCCCAATATCGTCGAAACGATCGGCCTGGATAAACTAAAAGAAGAATTGAACATTGACGTGGACAAGGTGATGGCGGAATACAAAGCCATCCCGAAAAATGAAGAAGAAATCAAATTTGTTGAAAGATTGACCGTCGAAGCGGTGCTGAAAGCGGTAGAACGCCATGCGGGAAAACTCCGCTATGTATATGGCCCGTCCGGACGAAGCACATTGGCAGAGGGAAAAGATCTTTCACAGATCAAATATATTATAGGTACCGGAGGCGCGCTTACCAGACTTCCACATCGTGTGGAGATCATGAAGCTCATCGCTATGGACAATGAGTCCGGCATGAAACTTTATCCAAAGCCGGAAGCGGAGATCCTCGTTGAAAATGATTATATTATGGCTTCGCTCGGCGTTTTGTCGAAGGCTCATGAAGAAGCGGCACTCAAACTGCTTGCAAAGAGCCTGAGGATCGAAATGCCGGAGAAAAGGAGAAAAGAAGATGTATCCGAGACTAATGATCGATCTTGAGAAGATCAAAAATAATGTTCGTGTGATGCGAGAGCTGACCGACCGCGGAAAAGTCCAGCTCGGGATCGTGACCAAATCCTTTACGGCAGATCGCAAAACAGTCGAAGCGGTCGTAGAGCAAGGCGTTGATTTTCTTGCGGATGCAAGGATCGAAAATATCAAGGGCTATGCTGATCTCGGCGTGCCGACCCTCCTTCTTCGTATCACACAGCCTTGCGAGATCGAAGAAGTGATAAGATATGCGACGATCAGTTTGAACTCCGAACTTTCCACCATCCAAAAGATGAATAAAGAAGCAAAAAAGCAACAGAAAACACACAAGGTCGTATTGATGGTCGATCTCGGCGATCTTCGAGAGGGGATCTTCTTTGAAAACGAAGAAGAGATCCTGCAAGTTGCCGAAGCGATCCACAAACTTGAGAATATCGAGCTTCACGGAGTCGGTGTAAACCTTACCTGCTATGGTGCGGTCATTCCGAAAAATGACAACCTCTCCATCCTCGTCAACATCGCAAGAAAGATCGAGGAGCGCCTGGGCATCAAATTGCAGATGATCTCCGGAGGAAACTCCAGCTCGATCTACCTGATCGACAAAGGCGAACTGCCGGAGGGGATCAACAGCCTGCGCATCGGAGAAGCATTCATTCTCGGCAACGAGACCGCATACGGCGCAAGAGTCGAGGGAACGGTGGACGATGCCGTCATTTTGCAAGCACAGCTTGTCGAGGTGAAACACAAACCGACCCTACCGATCGGAGAGATCGGAAAAGATGCCTTCGGACAGGTACCATACTATGAAGACAAAGGGATCGCAAAACGAGGCATCCTTGCTCTCGGTAAACAGGACACCGATCTGGACAGTATGACACCGCTCGATCAGAAAGTAGACATCATGGGCGGAAGCTCCGACCATACCATCGTCGATCTGACCCATTCCGACAAAGACTATCAAGTCGGCGACATCGTAGAATTCAAGCTCGGCTATGGGGCATTGCTCAAGCTCTTCACCAGCAAATATGTCGATAGAGCCTATCGATAAGATCCCCAAAAAGCAAAAAGATCTCGACCCGCCTTTGATACGATGCCGCTTTCTGTGTTAAAGCAAGTATGCCGGCATCCGCATCGAAGTCATGGAGGGTCGGATCAAAATCAAAAAAGAAGTATCAATGAAAAAAGAGTAATGCACGATCTTCGGATTATACCGAGTGGATCGTCATTACTCTTTTCTATTTCAAAAAATCACCTCGACAATTCACAAAGTCGGGCAATGGATGCCCTTTCGCCTGCATCATGCGGATCTTGAAATCGAGCAGCTCCGGAGAGATCGAAAGCTCGCCCGCGACATCAAAATAATTGTCATAGATCTCAAGCTGCTCCAGAACCTCCTCATCCCGTACCAACAATTCAGCCGCAAAAAGATTTGCCTGAAATTCCGGTTTGGCGGAAAGATCATAGACCGCAAAATCGACCGTAAAATGCTCCCGATCCGCGATATGCTCATGCAAGATCGCATGCCCGAGCTCATGGGCACAGACCATCTTCTTCATAAAATCATCCAATTCCGAATTGATCACGATGATCTTCACGCCTTCATACATAAAGAAATAGCCCTTGATCTCCTCGCACATCGCATTCCACATGATCTCGATATCAAGCCGATCACACAATGCAAAAGGATCGCGCACATCATATCTTTCGACAAGCTCTTTTACGCGGTCGGCAATATAATCTTTCATTCTGAACTCCTATTCACTGTCCGATCCCTTCGCTTTTTTCTTCGCCAAGAAATAAGCTTGCGTCAGCGATTCAAAAAACTCATCCTTAGCACTTTCGGACAGATGCCCCCCTGCAAACAGTGCCGTCGTGCGCTCCAACAGATGCGCAGCCTCCAGCGCGCCCCGATTGCCGAACTTACTTTTTGCCTCCAGTACAAAGTCACGGGTCGGCTTGACCCCTTTGTAGAGCAGATCATATTCGTCACGAGTCAGAAAATCTGCATCAGGATCTCCATCGGTCAACAGCTCCGGTGATACGCCCAACACATCAGCGATCAAAGCCATCGTATTTGCTTTCGGCACCTTGATATCATTTTCGTAATTATAGATCGTGCGCTCCGTCACGCCCACGATCGTTGCAAGCTCGATCTGAGAAAGACGATTTCGTTTGCGCAGGGTCCTGATATTGCTTCCTAAAGACATATTCACCTCCAAAAACAGAAAAACAAAGAAAAAACAAAACAAAAATTTCTTATTTCTATAATATATCGGAAATAAATTCTTGTCAACAGGAAATGCTCACAAAAAAACCGCCGACGCGATCTTTCGTCCGAAAGTTAGAAGCACTAACGATCGGAAAGACGGTCTGCGGTTTTGATCTTACTCAGAGTTTTACAGTCCCAACAATTCGTCGATCTTCGCTTGATTGAATCCCATCACAAGTTGATCGTCGATATAGATCGCCGGAACGCCCATGATGCGATTTTTGATCAAAAATCTTTTCGCCTCAGGATCTGTTGTAATATTATGCTCCTCGTATGAAACGCCCTTATCATCCAGATAATGCATTGCCTCATGGCAAGCAGGTCAAGTGCTGCTTGAATAGATCACTACTTTTTTCATATTGATTTCCTTTCTTTAATTCTTAATGATATGTTATACTATTATATAGGATATCGATAAAAAAATCAAATGAAATCTATTAGATAAATCTATAAAATGATCGGATACAAGGGGGCAATATGCAAAAATCACAAAAAACATATTTTTTGCGCGACGCGATCCACTCTGACATCGCTTTTGAAACAAAATACTTTGCACTGATCTCGACCTCCGAGTTTCAGCGCCTTTCACGCATCAAACAGCTGAGCAGTGAATACATGGTTTTTCCGACGGCATTACATAATCGATTTTCGCACAGCATCGGAACTTTTTTTGTCATGGGCAAATTGATCGAGCGATTGGAGCAGGCGCTGGAGCCACATGGCGTGAGCGTCTCGCAGGAGCAAAAAGATCTGGCGCTGTGCTCCGCCTTGCTGCATGATATCGGACATGGGCCATTCTCACATACCTTTGAAAAGATCTCGGGCAGTTTTTTGCATGAGCATTGGACGGCAAAGATCTTGCAGGATGAGGATACCGAGATCCATCAGGCATTGCTCCGACATTTTTCGCCGGAATTTATTGACAAGCTCGTGCGGATCTTCACACACAAAAACGACGATCCGCAGGATACGATCATCACGCTGATCTCTCAGCTCATCAGCTCGCAGATGGATGCGGATCGGATGGACTATCTCTTGCGTGACAGTTATTTTACCGGGGTCAGCACGGGGCTTTATGATCTGCATCGACTGATCGAAGCGATCGATGTGACAAAAGTCGATGGACGCCTTCGGATCTGCGTCAGTGAAAAATACGTATCCTCGATCGAAGAATATATCATGGCAAGATTTTATATGCATAAAGAAGCCTATCAGCATCCGCTCAAGCGTCAGTTGGAGAATATCGTGCAGAAGATCTTTGCCCGTGCGAAAGAGCTGTATCGAAACGATGTCGCGATCTATTGCGATGAGATCATCCTCCGGCTTTTTAATGAGGATCTGGATGTGGAAAGCTATCTCCAAATGGACGACGGATTTTTGATGTATCATATGTCCAAGTGGAAAAATCATGAGGACAAAGTCTTATCGATGCTTTGCCGAGCCTTTGTCGATCGCAAAAAATTTGAGCGTTATCGCGGCATGGGCCAAAGCCTTGCCGATCGATTGAACGATGCGATGAAAAAACAGGGGAAAGAGCCGATCGATTGGAAAAAGGAGTATTGCTATATCTACGATCGGGTCGAGATCCCGATCTACGACCGCAAGAAAGACAATATCTGGGTCAGATCACGATCGGGCGAAGTGGTCGATATTACGGAAGGTTCCTATCTTTTCGGCAATATGGATATGAGCCGGCGATTTGTTCGAACGAATGAATACTATCATCCCCAAATGCTTCGGGAGCTCTTCGGGATTGAGATATAGAGAAGTCAAAAATCTTCGGAGATATTTTGGAAAAGTTTCGGGACATGGAAAGGGTCTGTTTGCGATAAGGAGTGTCTATGGTCTTTATTACATCGGTGCAAAATATTTTGCCGATCATCTTGTTGATCGCATTGGGTTATATCCTGCAGAGTAAAAGGTATTTTGCGGATAGTTTTGGTGGGGATATCTCAAAATTTCTGATCAACATCGGCCTGCCGATGTCGGTCTTCGTATCGCTGCTGAAATATATTTCAAAAGAAGAATTGCTCGCGCTGTCGAGGGGATTATTATTTACGATCCCCTGTTTTGTGATCTTATATACCTTCGCTTTTGCCTTGTCAAAGATCTTCAATGTGCCGCGTGGACGTCGCGCGATCTTTATCAATGCGATCGTGAACGGGAATACCGTCTTTATCGGTTTTCCGCTCAATCTTGCATTTTTCGGGGAAGAGGTATTGCCTTATTTTCTCGTGTATTATCTCACGAGCACGATCTCTACCTGGGGGATCGGGGCGACATTGATCTCGCTGGACGATCCGACGATCGATCGAGCCGCCGGAGTCAAGATCCAATGGCGCAAGCTGATCCCGATCCCTTTGATCGGGATGTTGGTCGCGATCTTTTGTATTTTAGTGCAGATCCGTCCGCCCGCCGTCATTCTTTCGACGATGGGCTATATAGGAAGTACGGTAACGCCGTTTTCCTTGATCTATATCGGGATCGCGCTCGCAAGATCGGGACTCGGAACGATCCGATTGGAGCGAGATGCGCTCCTTGTTCTGTTTGGAAAATTCCTCTTTGCGCCACTGGTGATGACGGCGGTGATCTTATCCTTGGGCAAGCTGATCGAACCCTTGCCAACGCTTGCGATGCATTCGTATATCGTGCAGTCTTCGGCGCCCGTTTTTGCCTCCTTGACGATCCTGGCACATGAGGCGAAGTCGGACGAAAAGTTCGCGACGGGCGTGATCACGCTCAGCACGTTGCTGTTCGTATTTGTTGCGCCGATCGTGATGACCTTTGTTCAAAGGCTGGGATAAGCTTTAGTAATCGCCGGCAAATTTTTCGCCGAGATATTTGATGATCTCTTCACGTGGAGAATCCGGTGTGATCAGAATGATCTTATCGGTCTCTTCAAAAAGGATCTCGATATTGCAATCCCCATTCTTAAAATGTTTTCGGACCGTTTCTTCCAGGATCTCTCGTACCCGTAATTTGTTTTTCTTCTTTTTCTCATATTCCTTTGTAAAGTAATAGCCTTTGAGTGTAAACACTTTGGCATAAGTATTTTTCATAGATCCTCCTTGCTTTTGAACGATGCAATTGTTTTATTCAGTATAGCAGAAATAAGATGTTTTTGGTATAATAACTTAGGTAGAATATTTTATGTTGAGCAAGGACTTTACATAGAGAAGGATCGACTCAGTCGGATCCGGGTGGGATGTGAATTTGTTATGGAGATCATAAAAATCAGCGGACGAAGCGGTTTTATCAAGGGCGGTACAAATACAGGGACCTATGTTTTTGAAGATGGTTCCGTTTTGTTGATCGATGCGGGGCATTCCGTGCAACGCGGGGCAAGGATCGCTAAATTTCTTGAAAAAAATGAGCTGGTTCCGAAATATATGTACACGACGCATGAGCATTTCGATCATTTTGAGGCGACAGCGGGCATCAAGCAGGAGTATCCGGAGGCAAAGCTGATCGCACATCATTATGCGAAGCCTTATATCGAAAATCTATACTTGGGGATGGCGTATCTTTCGTCGAGTGCGATCCCGAGTTTTTTTGGAAGAAGAAATAATGGATTGAGCGAAGATCTGTTGGTGAGCGATCAGTATTCGGTCGATATCGTGGTGGAGGATCGGCTGGATATCGGGGGTGAGTCTTTTGAAATCGTTCATCTTCCGGGGCATTGTGCAGGGCAGGCGGCGATCATCACACCGGATCGAGTCTGTTATCTGGGCGATGTGATCTTGGACCCGAGGATCATCGACACTTATGATATGCCCTTTTTGTTCAGCATCACCTTGCATGAACGATCACTGGCTCAAGTGAAGGAGCTGGATTTTGACTACGGTTTGATCGGGCATTCCAAGAGCTTTTACAGCAAGGAGGAGATCATAAAGATCGTCGATCAGAATTTGGCGGTGATCGAGCGCTACGAACAGGATATCGTGGCATTGCTGGACAGACCGATCACAAGAGAGGAGATCCTCGCGGCACTGATGACGAAAAATCAGGTGGACTGCACCTATTCGTCCTATCATTACAATAATTCGACAGTGGGGGCATTTTTGGCAAAGCTGTCGCATCAGGAGCGGATCGATTTTCGCTACGAGCAGGGGAAAATTTGGTATTATCTACGGGGGTAAGATATGGAATATAGAGAGTGGAAGAAGATTTTGCTGCCTTATGAGGTAGCGGTGGAGGAGCTCAAGAGCAAGTTCAAGAATATCCGCAAGGAGTATCAATCCAGAGGGGAATATTCCCCGATCGAATTTGTGACGGGGCGGATCAAGAAGATCACGTCGATCTTGGACAAGGCAAAAAAACTCGACATCCCACATGAGAAGATCACGGAACAGATGGAAGATATCGCAGGGATCCGTGTCGTTTGTCAGCTGGTGGATGATATTTATACGGTGGTGGAGAAGATCAAGCAACGGACGGATATGGAAGTGCTTTATGAAAAGGACTATATCTCGAATTATAAAGAAAGTGGCTATCGAAGCTACCATGTGATCGTAAATTATACGGTGCAAACGCTGGACGGGGCAAAGGAGATCTTGGCGGAGATCCAGATCCGTACATTAGCGATGAACTTTTGGGCAACGATCGAACACTCTTTGAAATACAAATACAATAAAGAAATTCCGCAAGATTTACAAGTACGTCTTCGACGTGCGGCGGATGCGGCTTTTTTGCTGGACAATGAGATGCGAGAGATCCGTGAGGAGATCGTCAAGGCGCAGGTCTATTTCGGCAGAAAATCGATGGCGGTCAAGGATGCGTTGGACAGCGTGCGAGTTTTGCACGATCGGGGCTATGTCAAAGAGGCGCTCAAATTCCAGGAGAAGATCGATACGATCAATGCGATCGACAATATGGAAGCGCTGGCGATCCTTCAAGAACGCATCGAACGCCTCATCAGCAAGTCGAAGGAGGAAGAGATAAAGGAGTAGTATGGCATTATATGCGATCGGCGATCTGCATTTTTCACCGAACAACTCCAAGCCGATGGATATTTTCGGCTGGGGGGATCATCGGCAAAAGATCCTTCAAAGCTGGAAGGAGCAGGTCGAAGAAGAAGACATCGTGATCGTGGCGGGCGATATATCATGGGCGATGAGATTCGAAGAAGCGAAAGAGAATTTGGATGAGATCAATTCGCTCAGGGGGAAAAAGATCCTGCTCAAAGGCAACCACGACTACTGGTGGCAATCGCTCACAAAGATGAAAAAAGCTTATCCGGATCTGTTTTTTTTACAAAACAACTGTTATTATGATGATCGATATGCGATCTTCGGCACGAGGGGATGGGTCGTACCTCAGAGCGCTGAATTTACCGAAGACGACCGAAGGATCTTTGAACGGGAACTGTTGCGTTTGCAAAACTCTTTCGCTTCAATGCCGGATGACGACAAGGAGAGGATACGGATCGTGGCGATGCATTATCCGCCGGTCAATGAGAAGAACCAAGCCTCTCAGGTGACGGAGCTGATCGCTCAAAATAAGATCAGGCACATGGTCTATGGGCATCTGCATGGGGAAGAGTCTTTCAAAAATCTTTATCTGGGAGAGCATGACGGCACGAACTACCATTTGGTATCTGCCGATTATTTGGACTTTAAGCTAAAAAAAATAGTGGAATAGAAAGGAAAACATCATGGAAAATAATGAGAAGAAGTCAATGTCGAGCAATTTTATCAAAACTTTCATCATGGAAGATATTGCAAACGGCTTGAAAGACACGATCATCACGAGATTTCCGCCGGAGCCGAACGGCTATCTTCATATCGGCCATGCCAAAGCGATCACATTGAACTTTGATATGGCGGCAGAATTTGGCGGAAAGACCAATCTGCGTTTTGATGATACCAATCCGATCAAAGAAGATGAGGAATATGTACGATCGATCAAAGAGGATGTGGAGTGGCTCGGTTTCAAATGGGATAAGCTGCTTTGGGCATCGGACTACTTTGATTTCATGTATGAAAAAGCGATCCTGTTGATCAAAAAAGGGCTGGCTTATGTCGATGATCTGAGCGGAGACGAGATCCGCGCGTATCGGGGGACCTTGACCGAGGCCGGAAAAAATTCGCCGTATCGTGATCGCAGCGTGGAGGAAAACCTCGAGCTGTTTGAGCGGATGAAAAACGGTGAGTTTGAAAATGGGGAAAAAGTTCTTCGCGCGAAGATCGATATGGCATCGCCGAATATCAATATGCGGGATCCTGTCATCTATCGTATTTTGAAAGCTTCTCACCACAATACAGGCGACAAATGGTCGATCTATCCGATGTATGACTATGCACATCCGCTGGAGGATGCGATCGAGATGATCACCCATTCGCTCTGTTCACTCGAATTTGAGGATCATCGCCCATTCTACGACTGGGTGATCGAGCATACCGAGACCGAGGGCAAACCACGCCAGATCGAATTTGCACGTTTGAATATCACCAATACGGTGATGAGCAAAAGATTGCTCAAAAAACTCGTGGACGACGGTGTGACAGACGGCTGGGATGATCCTAGGATGCCGACGATCTCAGGACTTCGTCGCAAGGGCTACACAGCGGAAGCGATCAAAGAATTTGTTCGCGCGGTCGGGATCTCCAAAGCAAATTCCGTCGTAGACGAAAATTATTTGGAGCACTTTGTACGAGAGGATCTTTTGAAAAAAGCGCCGCGCATGATGTCGGTCGTCAATTCGTTGAAGGTCGTGATCACGAATTATCCGCAGGGACAGGTCGAATATCTGGATGCGGAAAACAATCCGGATGCGGAAGTCGACATGGGGACCAGAAAGATCCCGTTTTCACGGGAGATCTACATCGAGCAGGATGACTTTATGGAAGATCCGCCGCCAAAATACCATCGTCTTTATGTCGGCAATGAGGTCCGACTCAAAAACGCATACTTTATCAAGTGCAATGAGGTCATCAAGGACGAGCAGGGCAATGTGATCGAGATCCGATGTACCTACGACCCGGAGACAAAGAGCGGAAGCGGATTCACCGGCAGAAAGGTCAAGGGAACGATCCACTGGGTCGATGCAAATCATTCGATCCCTGCCGAATTCAGATTGTTCGAGCCGATCTTCCTCGATGGGAGCGACGAGATCAATCCGAATTCACTGACCATCCTCAACGGCTATGTTGAAAAGTCGCTCGAAAATGCCGTATCAGGAGACAAATTCCAGTTCTTCCGCCATGGATACTTCGCGGTGGACAGCAGATTTTTTGGAGAAGGCAAGCTCGTGTTCAATCGAACCGTTGCGCTGAAAAGCTCCTTCAAACTTTAAGAAATGACCACAGGGGCAGCCGGTGCAGGAGCCTTCGGATATGAGAAAACTCATTTTTACCGAGAGCATTTGACCGCTGCTCCTTTTTGATACAAAAAATGAGGAGGTGTGACGATGAAACTGATCTATTTTTTTGATGAAAAGGTCAAGCCGATCGCCTTGCGGGGAAAAAGGATCATCCATCCGGCCGATACCGGTGATATCGGCAAAGGGATCCGATGTATTCGGCAATATGATGTCAATATCTGGTTTTATACCAAAGGGGATACGACGATCGCTTTTGATGCAGGACATCTCAACTATCCGAGCACAGAGAAGGAATTTCAAAAGATCGGGATCGATCCGCTGAAGATCGGGCATCTTTTTTTGACCCATGTCGATGTGGATCATGCCGGCGGGATCGATCGAAGCGGCAAGAATATCTTTCCAAACGCGCAGGTCTATCTCGGGAAGATGGAAGAGCTCTACCTGCAAAAGAAACATCATCGTTTTCGACGATCGGGTCTGAGGATCAGCAACTGTGTCGAGATCGAGGAAGGCTATCGACTGCTGCATGATATGGAGACGATCGAGGTCGGGGATATTCATGTGCAAGCCCTTCATACGCCGGGGCATACCTTGGGTCATCTGTGCTATCTGGTCGATGACAAGATCCTCATCAGCGGGGACGCTCTGGCGATCAACGAGGAGGGAGGGTATAGCTTTTTTGATTTCTTCACACAATATCCTCAGATGAATAAACATTCACTGGCCCTGCTCAAAGAGAGGCTCACGGACAAAAAGCTCGAGATCATCTGCACGGGACATAGCGGATACTGTATGGACATCGATCGGGCATTTCGTCATATCGATCGATCCGCTCCAAATAGCCGGCGAAGACCCTTTGATAAGAATGCGCCTTATGATCTTTTTGCGAAGGAATAAGAAACATTTGCTACAACCATCTACAGCTGTAATCGTATACTAAATTCGTAAGGGTAATAGATCTTAATAATGTTAAGTATATTTTATACTTTAGGTATTGGTGTATTAGAGGAGAATGCAAACAATTTATAGATTAAATTAGTGCTGCATTTGGGAGTTTTTATAAGAATCAAGTTTGAAATGAAAGTGAAGTAGCCTTTACTAAAATTGAAAACTATATTTTGTTGTTAGATTACTAATAATACGGGAAAAATTGTAATCCTAGCCTAAAAATCGCAAAAGCATCTTTATTCACGGAGTCTCTGGTTTTTCTTTAAAAAATGTATTTTAAGAAATTTCTTGGGTTCATTTTTAAGCTATTTGATGAATTTTTATGTTAAGTATTTTTTAGAATTAGTATATCAAGTGTTGTTTACAAAACTGGAATAAAATGTTATAATCAAACAATAAAATTATTAAACAATTTCAAAAACGGAAAGGAGATCTAAGAATGATTGAGTTTATTAACAATGTTGAAGAAAGTTTTGATTTGGATTTAGGTTGCTCATGTTGTGATGATGGTGATAGTCCAGGTTGCGATAACGGATTTGATAATACAGGAGGCAATGGAGATTAGTAAATTATGGCAACGGCTGCTATTTTGAAAGAGTTTGAAGCTTCAGATGGAGTATATCTCTATTCGAGTGACAATGGGAAATTAATTAAAATTTCCCATTCTTTGTATAGAATCATGAGAGCTTTAAACCAAAATTTTGATATAAATAATATTTGTGATAAATCTTATCTGAAGAAATTCGATTTAGAGAATACTACAGAATCGGAGATTCTAGAAGCTTACACCCAAATAGAAAAATCTGGATTTTTAGCTAAAAGATCGACTAAAGAAAAACATGTTTTTAATAGACTGATCTTAATGATAGCTCAAGACTGTAATTTGGCATGTAGTTATTGTTTTGGCAATGAAGGTACCTACTACAAAAAGGGGGTTATGTCTTTTGAAATCGCAAAAAAAGCTGTAGATTATATGGTTGAGAATTCACCTGCTAACAAATTATACATAACTTTTTTTGGTGGAGAGCCTTTATTATATTTTTCAAAATTGGAGGATATTGTTTCCTATTGTAGAGAAATTGAGAGAAAACTGAATAAGGAGTTCTATTTTAGCATAACAACAAACGGAACATTGATTGATGATAAAGTGACAAATTTTTTTTTGAAGGAGAAAGTGAAAGTTCAAGTTAGTATTGACGGAAATAGGGAGATGCATGATTATAACCGAAAATATAAGAGTGGGCGGGGCTCATACGATGATATAATACTTTCTACTGAAAGAATAATCAAAGAAGCTTCAGTCTTAGGAAAAGCAACTATATCAATGAAAAATATCAATATTGTAGAACTCTTTGAACATTTGTATTCTTTGGGATTTTCAAGTGTTCCGATGACAGTAGCGTTTTCAGAGCTAGAAGAGGAAGACTATCCAGTTCTAGCTTTAAAAATGGAAGAATTTGTCTCACATATATACGATTTAATAAAAAAAATGGAGTTTGATAAGGTAAGAAAAATTTCAAGAACATTCAATTTGTTAAAAATGATACATCTTGCTTTCGTAAAAGGAACTTTGTGTGGAGCTGGTTCTTCTATGAGAGCTGTAGATATTTTTGGCAATGTGTATCCTTGTCACAGATTGATATCGGAAGGAGAAGTATTTTTAATGGGGAACATCAACTTTTATGTTGATGAAAAAAAGTTCGAAAATATTGCAAAAACTAAACCTAAATGTCAAGAGTGTTGGATAAAAGGGTTTTGTGTGGGTGGTTGTCCCGCTACAAATCATTATTTAACAGGGGATTATAACATTGCACCAAATTATTTTTGCCAATATCAGAGAAAATATTTAGAAGAATTGTTTTTGTTGTATATTAGATTGAATAGCACGGAAAAAAAAGCCTTATTTAATCATAAATAATTTTATCCTATTCTATACATAATTTGTGTATATGTAAATTGTTGCGATAAGAATGTGTATAAAATTATGTTCTTTAAGAGTTGATATTATGTATTTATATAAGTATGAGGGGATAGTATGAGTAATATATTTATTGATAAATTAACAGAAGAACTTGAAAAGAAAGAAGGTTTAAGTTTTGAAGAATCTATTTTGTTAAGGAGAAAAATATTAACAGATGCATTTGATATGCTGATTTATTCTCTTAAAGTCACAGATGAAGGAGATTCTTCGCTCCTAGAGACCATTTCCTCAATATCCGAGTTTATAAGGCGTATGCGCTCAAATTTTGTGTTTTATCCTACTGATGAATTTGCTTTGGGAGAATGTTTGATCGCAATGAATGGAAGCATTGCAAATTATCGTTCTGCTGCTGAAAGATTCTTTAGAACAAAGAATAAGGAATTAAAGGCAGATGCTGATTTATATAACGGAATTTGCCATGTTATATATATAGCAATTGGCGGAGGTTTTATAGATGATAATTTTTCTAATGATGATTTTGAAATTTTATGGAATTCTTTTTTTAATTAGAACTACAAAATAAAACTGCTTAGAATAAGTTTTATTATAAAACAACGGTATTGTTAGGGGATGAATAGAGATGTATTTTATTATGTTTATAAATATAAAGTTGCTGTACATTTATGAAAGTATAGAAAATACTTCGAATTTAATTAAAACTTGTATTTGATATACTTTATACTTAAAAATTTTGCTTCAAAGGGATTTTGGGGAAGTAAAATTTTTCTTAACATAGTAGTCATCTGTAAACATAAGTCTCTGAAATAGGGAAGTCACTGCTGATACTAATAGACGTTGGACGAAAAATATTGAGAACAAACTTTTTGTACGATTTTCGTTAACCGACTCGTAGTCGATACGTATAATACTGTTATAATATGTATTTTTTATATTATAGAGGATAGTCAAGGATAATAGATTTTCATTTCTTATACTAATACCTATTAAAAAGCATAACGATGTGATATAATAAGATTATGAA
>JAUNKR010000058.1 GCA_030532705.1 Peptostreptococcaceae bacterium | reverse complement strand
TCACAAACACCTGGAGATGACCCCAAAAAATTAGACTTTTTAAGCGTAGCAGCTGTATGACTGCTACGCTATTTTTATGTAGTCAGAAGGTTGAGATAGATCGTACCGTGCTCATCCCTAATTTTCTCTTCAATTCTTTTTCGTTATAATGTTTTATATTTTTTATACAGCAAAACCCCAAGTCCGATAAGACTCAGGGCTTTCATGGTCCATTTCTGTTTTTGCTCTTTATTTACCAAAAGTGCTCTATATTCTATTACAACGATCTATTTCCCAAAAACCTCGATCGCTTTATTGTAATCGAGCATTCCTTCTTTACTGCAGATCCCGATCATCGTCGGTGCACCCGAATTTTTCACAAAACTCACATGATAGCCGAATATCTCTGCAATATATCGGACCGGCACATAGGCACGCCCGGCATGGATCTTCATCGGAACATCCAGCAGTTTGAGCTGACCGTTGACACGAATTTCCTGCTCGCCCGCCACCAATCGAACCACCTTACTATTTGCTGCGACCGTCACGCTTTTTTCTGCCGGATTATATACCACTCGGGATTGTTTGATCTCCCTAAAAAAATGTAGCGGCACCAAAGTTCTGCCATTTTCTATGATGATCTTCGGCATCGTGATCTTTTGTCCCGATATCAATGCAAAATCCTTATTTTCCGCCAAAACGATCTGTGTGATCTGCTCTGTCTCATTAGCCCCCTGGCTTGATTCATCCGCCGATTGATCCGGACTCGTCTCCTTGGAATTTCGAACCGATTCTTCCTGCGACTTCTTCTCCCCGCCGGGATGCATCGACCCCACCCTGATCGAACCGGACAAAGTAATATCCTGTTGTGTTAAGGAACTTTGGACCTCTCCATCGATCAACTCCGGATTTGCGACCAAATTCGAATCATCAAGCTCTATATTCGGCGAGATCCCGTCCAGACTTCCTATCAGATCCTTCGCCCCTTCATTTGTGTCCGCCTCTGCCCAACTGACCGTCACTATTGAAATCGATAGCAGAAGCATCGCAATTATTCTCTTCACAATAAAACCCTCCTAAAATCCGTTGATAACATTCTATCACAAAAACCGTTCTAAACCAACAAAAATTCAAATTTTATTGATAGAATTTGAATTTTTTATCAAATGATGAAATCAGTTAGAACTCCAAAAACAACTCTATGTTTTATTCCCCGGATCCAGTGAGGGTCTTCGAGTATTCGGATATCGATCATCCCTCCGCATTGATCTTTTCTTCCCCAAAAACTTCCCTATAGGGCAAATGATCTGCGGCATCTCCCATCAGCCTTTTAGTGATCGGACTGGTAATGACGAGATCATCCATATCATCCAGCTGCTCAATGACCTTCCCATTATCCATGATGATCATCTTATCACAAAGATAATAGCAGGCTCCAAAATCATGTGCAATAAACAAATACGTCAGTTGGAATTTCTTCTTAAGATCTCCGAGCAGCTCCAACATCTGTCGCTGGACCAAAGGATCCAATCCACTGAGCGACTCATCGAGTATCAGTACCTTCGGCTCCAGCATCAGCGCTCTGCCGATGCAAACACGTTGCAACTGCCCTCCGCTGAGCTGATGCGCCCGCTGATCCAAGCGGATCTTTTCCAGCCCGACTTGAGCAAGCATCTCCTTCGCTTTGCTCTCCTTCTCTTCCCTTGTTGACTTATGACCGCCAATAAGCAGCGGCTCGGTAATCACATCATACACCGTAAAATTCGGATTCACCGCCCCGAGCGCATTCTGAAATACCAGCTGGATGCTGTGCTTACGTTCCTTGACCTGCTTCTTATTCATCTGCCGATAAGAGATCCCGTCATACAGGATCTCACCCCCATCGTAGCTTTCGAGTCCTGCGATCAATCGAGCCATCGTACTTTTTCCCGATCCGCTCTCTCCCATCAGTGCAAGACAGCTTCCTTCTTCCAGCTCAAAACTGATCTTATCCAATACAAGATTTGATCCGTATTTTTTTGTCACTTCTTTTGCTATCAATCTCATTTTACACCTGCCCATATCTCAAATATCTCTTTGGCATAAGCAACGATTTTCCATACGCCGTCCGAGGCGCTTTGAGTATCGTTTCAGCATCCCCCTGCTCCATGATCTTTCCATCTTTTAAGATGATCACTTCATCCGCAAGCTGTCGCACCAGCTCATAGTCATGGGTGATAACGATCATACTCGCTCCTTGATGCTGTGCTAAAGTGTCGATGATCGTTTGCGTATTATGCTCATCCAATGCCGAGGTCGGTTCATCCGCAATGATCAACTTCGGCGTGAGCTGCATCATCATCGCAAACATGATCCGCTGAAGCATCCCTCCGCTCAACTGAAAAGGATATTTCTTTGCGATCAGAGCCGGCTCTTTGAGATTAAATGCCGTCAACGCCTCGATCAACTTTTCCTCACATTCTTTTCCGCCGGAGATCCCATGACTTCTAAAGAGTTCATCGGCATGCGAAAAAATCGTCTGACTCGGGTTAAAAAGCGCCATCGGATTTTGTGCGATATACGCGATCTTACTTCCGCGATATTCGCTCCACCCCTTACTATCCATCTTGATCAAGTCTTTTCCGTCAAACAGGATCTCCCCCGTGATCTGCGCCTGATCCTCCGGTCTTTGTCCGATGAGCAATCTCGACAGCATCGTTTTCCCCGATCCGCTTTCTCCAATGATGACCAGAGTTTTTCCTTCTTCGACAACAAAATCGATCCCTTGAAGATATTCTTTTTCCCCGATCCGTACCCGAAGATCTTTTACTTCTAATTTTCCCATAGCTTTTTCAACCCTTTTTTATCAAAATTTTCGCCCAGCAAATTGAAGGTAAGGACTGTCACAAAAATTGCCAGTCCGGGATAAAGCACCAGTCCCGGAATGCTTCGATAATAAGACTTTGCATCATTGAGCATCATTCCCCATTCCGAGATATTCGGTTGAACCCCGATCCCTAAGAATGAAAAACCCGATATCATCAAAATGATCGTTCCGATATTCATCAAGGCGATGATAAGGATCGGCCGAAAAACAAAAGGCAGGATATGTCTTCGGATGATATAAAATGGAGATGCTCCCATCAGCTGTGCCACTTGCACATACTCATTATTCTTCACGGTGAACACCATGTTTCGAAGGATCCGAGCGTAATACACCCATTCCACCATCGTGACCGCAATGACGATATTCTCGATCCCCTGACCCATAATCCCTGCAAATGCCATCGAAAGCAAAAAACTCGGAAATGCCATCACCACACTCGCAAACCAAGTGAAGACCCTCTCCACTCGACCGCCGAACCATCCGACCAAGAGTCCGATCGGGAAACTGATCAGCAAAGTCAGCACCGTGATCGCCAGAGCAATAAACAAAGAGAGCCTCGTCCCATGGATGAGTCGAGAAAGCACGTCCCGCCCAAGATGATCCGTTCCCAAAAGATGCAGATCGCTCGGGAGTTTCAACTTATTTGAAATATCGATATACTGAGGATCATAAGGCGCAAGCTGTGGAGCAAAGATCGCCACCAGGAACAACGCTACCGCCATCAGCAAAGCAAAACAAAACAATTTATTCTTCTTCACGATATACCCCCTTCCCTTTTATCCTTTGATATGGATCCAAAAATTGAACACTTCGCTGCGTCAGCGTATTGATAATGATCGCCAAGATCCCGAACATAAGTAATGAGCCTTGGATCAAAGGAATATCTCCTCCCTTGACTGCAGCAACAAACATTTTCCCGACCCCCGGCCATGCAAAGACCTCCTCGATCAGCACCGATCCTGTGATCAGATATAGAATATTCGAGCTGAGCACCGTGATGATCGGGATCCAGGCATTCTTAAGCAAGTGGTTGTTGATGACAAATCTCTTTTTTACACCACGTAACACCGCATTACGAACATGCGGTTTTGACATCTGCTCGATCATACTTTTCCGGATCAACAGACTGGTTTGTCCGACCAGCGGTGTGATCAAAGTCAGACAGGGCAGAAGATAATTTGCTACTCCTCCTCGACCCGACACAGGGACCCATTGCAGCTTGACCGCAAAAAGAAGGATCAACATATACCCGAGCCAAAAGACCGGAACAGATGCACAGGCAAAACAAAAGCTTTGCACGATATGATCCCATGGTTTGTCCTGAAAAAGTGCACTCGTGATCCCTAAAAAGAGTGAAAGTACAAGCAAAATGACAAAAGATACCGCTCCAAGTTGAAAGGTCGGGATAACCGATGACGAGATCACTGTCGTTACGGGTTGCTTTTTAAGATAAGACCTTCCCAGATCCCCTTTTACCGCTCCCATGAGCCAATCCCCATACTGCTTGATCAGCGGTTTATCCAGCCCCAGTTCAATACGGGCTCTTGCCAATGTTTCATCCGTCACGGCGACATGAGATGCGCGGAGATAATTAGCCGCCGGATCTCCGGGCGCAAGTTTCACCAGCAAAAATGTCAGCACCGAGATCATAAACAGCGTCAGAAAAAATAGCCCCGCCCTCTTTACAAAATCCTTCATTGGTCGATTCAACGAATTTTCCATCCATCGTCTCCTATCTGAGACCTTCGGCCTCATGTTAAAAGAAACACCGGAGTTTATAGTATTCCGGTGTTTCAAAATAACAGTTTATAACCTATTATTTAACCTTTTTTGTATCCCATACCGGCAATCGGTTTTCCTCCGGCATAAACTTCACACCCTCAAGCTCATCAGTTCTGTATACCGAAACAAGCGCCTGATAAGAGATCGGGATATATACCGCCTGCTCATGCAAGGTAGTCAATACATATTCATACATTGATTTCAGCTTCGCTTCATCCGGCTCGACCAATAGCTCTTTGATCGTCTTATCCAGCTCCGCCTTCATCGGCAATGCCTTTTGTGCCGCATAATCCGGTCCGCCGTTATCCGATACTTCCGTCATCGAAGTTAAGAAGGCATGCGGATCCCAAGGCGCTCCCCAAGAGAAGTTCATCATCACATCAAAATCACCCTTCGCGGCATTTGCCCAATGTGTCTTCTCTTCCAAAGCCTTCAGATCGACCTGAACCCCGATTTTTTGCCACTCGCCCTGAACATATTCTCCAACGCTCTTGTCCGTGATCTTCGATGAGATATACGGGAAGTAAAGCACTAGTTTTTCTCCATTCTTCTCACGAACACCGTCGCTTCCTTTTGTCCATCCTGCTTCATCCAGCATTTTTTCAGCCATCGCAAGATCATATCCATATTTTTCAAGCTTCACATTGGTATTCGGTACATTCGGTGCAAAAATCGTATCCGCTGCCTGCTCGATACCGCCAAAAATATTTTGAGCAACGCTCTCCTTATCGATCGCATGGCTAAGCGCTTGTCGAACCTTCACATCGCTTAGCTTAGAACTTCCTGTATTTAGCAAAAGCATTCTCGTAGACATCGGCTCTGAGCTTGCAGTCGTATATTTTCCATCCTGCTGATACGCATTGAAACGATCCAAGCTGATCAAACCGTTTCCGTAGATCATATCGATCCCGCCGGTTTCAAACTCAAGCGCCAAAGTCTCACTATCCGGGATCACCTTGATCGTCACTTCCTGTAGTGCAGGTTTTTCACCCCAGTAATGCTCATTCTGAACAAATACCGCATACTCGTCCTGCTTATGCTCTTTAAGCACCCAAGCTCCCGTTCCGATCGGCGCTTTGATCTCCTTCGCCGTATTATTGTCATCCGGGAAGCCCGCATCCGCTAAGAAACGGATCGGACGGATCATCGCCAGATCATATAGAGTCGCTGAATACGCATTGCTCAACTTGATCTCAAAAGTCATTTCATCGACAGCCTTCCAAGACTCCAAATAATTTGTAAAAGCAAACCATGAGTGATTTCCCTTGTTGTCCTCTGCAAAGATCGTGTCAAAGTTCTTTACCGCATTCTCTGCATTAAAAGGCGTTCCGTCAGAGAACTTTACACCCTCACGCAATTTGAAGGTATAAGTTTTTCCGTCCGGAGAGATCTCCCAAGACTCCGCCAACTTCGGTTCGATCACTCCATTTTCACCATAAGCCATCAAACCGTCATACACCATATCCTGCGTAATAAACTGGCTTGGAAGATACATATGCGGATTGAGCGTTCCGACCGAGTCCTCATTGAAAGCAAGTGTCAACTTGCTCGGTGCCATTTCCTTGTTTTCTTCCTTGTTTTCACTTTGCGTTGTCGGTGCGGACTGACAGGCTACCATCACTCCGGCAAGAAGGACAAGCGCAATTTTTTTCATCATTCTTTTCATCAATTCCTCCTACATTTACATTCTTCAGATCATATTTCATCATAAAAAAAAACTCGCTGAATGAACCAGCGAGCAGAATGCTTCTGTACTTCATCCACTATCTCTCGTAGCACCCGATGAATCACATTATGGGCAGTTATCTGGCTCGGGATACCCCTACAGTTGCGGGACAGCGGATCTTACTCACTTCTCTGCCTTTTGACCGTTAATGAACTTGCAGATCTTGCCATTTCAAAAACAGTCGGTCATAATGAAACATTTTCCTAATTAAATTACTCTGCAAAGTATAACATAATTTATAAAACTGTACAATACATTTGTCGAAAAATATCTTTTTATTCAACTCTAAAACCATACAACACTTCTCAAACATCGTAAATAGAGTCATCATCCTTTCTCGGTCTAACAAATAACATAAAAATTAAAAAAGGAGCCTCAGCTCCTCAAACTTCTGTAAAAATTTATCTGCAACGTTTACATCCCGTGCATACCAAACAAATGATCAATATGACAGGGATCAAAATCAACAAACACCTTTTCATAGAACCTCCTTGATCGAATAAAACTCACCCTTTGAAATATGGATTAAAGGGATCACTCTATACATCCCAAGTTAAAAACTTAAATCCATCAATGATCTCAATATATAATGCACTTACCGTCTTGCTGAATGCAAAGATATTCTTATCCCTTGCGATCTCTTCGATCGTAAAGCCGGGGATCGCAATTTTACCGTCGAATATATTTATATCTTCATCCAAAAAATACCTGAAATAGGGATCGGACTTCATAGAATCCACAATTTTGTCCATTTTTATATCCGCGATATGATGATCCGGATCATACCTAAACTTATCGTATATCACCATATGATCATTTTCAAATCCTTTTAATGTAAACATATCTAACCATTTGTTGATCTGACCTTCTTTTCTTAATTCAAAAAAACTATCGATCACAGTCTGATCAATATTTGATATAAAACAGAACTTTTTATCACCTTGTTGTACGATCGAGAACTTGTCAAAAACTTTGGTAAGCATTTCAAATCCACTATCGAGATCATCATTCAGAAGACCTATCTTTACCTGACGAGATTCTCCCGAAGATCTCGGACGAAATATTATGGAAGTAAAAAAATTCGCTATCCCTATTTGTACATTGATATTCTTTCTGATCGTATCGCGAATGCATATTCTTCTGTTCAATTCTTCGTCTATTATAGCGTTAAGATCATTTTTATGGACCAATGCCTTTTTGTAGATCTCAAATTCTCGATCAAATGATTTTATCCTCTCGTATTTGTTAAATTCCACTATTAAAGATTTCTCCATTATCACTTATAAAAAACTTCGGACCACAATTCACATGAACCTGTTTCCATACCGATCTTCAAAAATTTCATCCGATAACTTCCCTAGAAGCTTTTGCATTACGAACATCCATATCATCGCTATCCCATAAAGATGCAGTTTCGGCAGAAATTGAACCGCCATTGTTATTTTTTCTCAGATCCCATAGCATCATTTGCTTGATCCTGAATGGTAAAGATCTTGCCTTTGTATTCGACTTGATCGTTTCCTACGAATTTGATGCTGTCTTCCAAACCATCTGCTGTAATTTCTTTTGTAAACGGATTGTATTTTGGATTTAGGTATTCCAATGAGATCGTGTCGTAGTTACCCGATTGCAAGATCTGTGCTCCACCTTTGGTTTTTATTTCTTTACGCATCTCCTCAAGATCTCTTACTTCAACGATCACGATTTCATTCTTTCCAAAACCTATCACATCTCCGAGCATATTCGTATCCAAATAAGCATCATCCGTCTTCGTGTACTGCTCGTTCAAATACATGCTCTTAGAAAACTTTCCTTGATAGGTATTTTGGTACCCGATAAAAACCAAAGCTAAGACAACAACTGCTAGTACGATTATTCTTGACTTTTTCATAGTCCCTCCTTCATCAAACAAAAACTTGCTCTATTATACGGGATAACAAAATCTTTTTTATTTTGGAATTGTGGCATTACTTCTGAACGTAATTCTCAAAAAACAGTTGCTCCGGATCACAATGGATGATCACTTTTTTAGGCGCATCATCATCCCTCGCTTTCAGCAACGCTTCCTCACCCTTCAATCCCAGAAAGAGCGATTGATAGACTTCCTCAACATAAGGCTCCTTGAGATCCTTATCAAACACGAACTCACCCACAGGAACATTGCCTGCAAATTCGTCCACCGGAAAATATGTAATATCTTCTTGGTCATCCCTCATCGTTTTGAATACAAAAAACATAATATCGTTACGATAGGATGCCACGACCTTCCCTTCCTCATTCAAAACAAGCTCTGACCGCAATGTCGCTTTGTGAAAAGGTGCCAAGCGGAATAAAAAGACTGCAACCGCAGCAACAACGATGAACAACACTAAATTTCTGACTTCCTTTAATCTCATAATGTTCTCTCCTTCTATGACCTAATTTCCTTCTATCTTCTCAAAAACATAAAATCCTTTGTTCTTCTGATCAAATATGATCAACATTTTATCGTCATTTCGAAAGTTCCTGACTCGAGCGATCAAAAAATCCTTTTTCATCCGAAAAGATCTTACCATCGGTAATTCTTTTTTGGGGTAGTATTGCTCTATTTCCTCCATACACTCTGCCACAAATTTAATATCTTGGCTCGATATGGGAGCAAAATAGTTTGGATCGAAATAAAAGTCCGAAGGCAAAGATCGACATTCATAGCGATACATCGAGATGCCGGCTCCCCAGAAATCAACACCTGTTGACTCATACTCCACCAATTTCATTACCGAAGGGACATCGATACCCCAAGTTCTTGCAAGCTGATCATTCATCCATCCTAAGTAGTGTCTGCTCACAAGGAATAAAAAGTAGAGATAAAGATTCATTTTACAACCA
>JAUNKR010000057.1 GCA_030532705.1 Peptostreptococcaceae bacterium | reverse complement strand
GGTGAAAAGATGAATCTTAGTTCGATTTTGAACGGGGAAAGACAAACATTGAATGTAGATGTGTGTTTTGAACCGACTGAGCTTGACAATGAGCAAGGGATCCGTTACCTATCACCGCTTAATATCAAGGGCATTATCAGAAACACCGGAAGGTTTTTGGAGCTAAAAGCCAAAATATCGACCGACATATCGGTAGATTGTGCAAGATGCCTTGCAGAAGTTGATATACCGATCGACTTGGAAGTTGAAGCGGTTCTCATGACCGAGGATCAGCGGACATGGGACGATGAGTACGATAGCTTTGTCATTGAAAAAGATGAAATAGATATGGCAGAACTGGCAAGTTCAGAGATCCTTCAATTTATTCCGCTACAGCCATTATGCAGCGAGGAATGTCACGGGCTGTGTTCAGGCTGCGGGGCGAATTTGAATGAAGAGGAATGTACTTGCGAAGAACAAACTGATAGTAGATTTGATATATTAAAAGAACTGTTAAAATAAAGGAGGTGGACATAAATGGCAGTACCTAAGAGAAAAACAGCTAAATCTGCAACTCGTTCAAGAAGAGCAGCGACAATGCAAATCTCTGCAAAGGGATTGGTGAAATGCCCACAATGCAATGAGCCAAAACTATCTCACAGAATGTGTCCTGAATGTGGATACTATAATGGTAGAGAAGTTGTAGAGAAGTAATTGACAGGCATGTAGTGGACCGCTACATGCTTTTTTATTAACCTTATTGAGTAGAATTAGAATAGAAATGATAAGGAGATCCTATGATAATCGCAGTAGATGCAATGGGTGGAGATTATGCGCCGAAGGAAATGGTAAAAGGCGCATTGGATGCGATCAACAAAGAGAAGAAATTGGAGCTTATTCTTGTAGGGGATGAAGTAAAGATCCGGCAGGAACTCGATCTGTATCAGGCAGATCGATCTCGGATCCGGATCGTAAATGCGACCGAAGTGATCGGTTTTGATGAACAACCGACCCTTGCGATCCGCCGAAAGAAAAATTCATCGATCGTTGTCGGGCTCAATCTGGTAAAAAATAAAGAGGCGGATGCTTTTGTCAGTGCGGGATCCACGGGAGCACTTTTAGCGGGTGGACTTTTTATCCTGGGCAGAATCCAAGGGATCAGCAGACCGGCGCTGACGGTATTTGTTCCAACGCCGAAAGGAAATCCGATGTTGCTCGATGTAGGCGCAAATGCGGATCTTAAGGCAAAAAATCTTCGAGAGTTTGCGATCATGGGTTCTCTTTATGCGGAAAAAATCGTCGGTAAGATCGATCCGAAGGTTGCATTACTCAACAATGGTTCCGAAGAAGGCAAAGGCTCGGAGCTTACCAAAGAAGCATATAAACTGATCGCAGAGCAAAAGAATCTCAATTTTGTTGGAAATATCGAAGGACGAGATATCCCGGATGCCACAGCGGATGTTATTGTGACTGATGGATTTACAGGTAATATCTATATCAAGACGGCAGAAGGGGTCGCAAATATCATTATGAGTACTTTGAAGCAAAGCTTCCTTTCTTCGTTCAAAGGAAAGATCGCTGCCTTGTTGATGAAAAGCGAGCTCTCTAAGATCAAGTCGGCTTTTAATTCCGAAGAGATCGGTGGAGCGCCATTCTTGGGTGTGGATGGGATTTTGATCAAAGCTCATGGGAATTCAAATGCATTTGCTTTTATGAATGCGATCTTTCAGGCGCAGCGAGCTTTAGAGGCGAATTATATCGATGAATTAAAAAGTCGGGTGCAGGATCTTGTTTCGGAGAACGGGGAAGATCAGTAAAGTTTGGCTTCTTTGGAAAAAAGCAGATGATCTGCTTAGAGTTTTTAGATAATATCTTTTCATGTGAGCGGATCGATCAGACTCATAAAGATCGATATTTGAGCATAGGGAAATAAAAAGTTTTCGTTTAACGGAAAAGAAAGTGAGAAGACTTTTAAGAATTCCATAAATCTGGTATAATAAATAAATTAAGATATAAAGCTGGAGGTAATCATGAACGAAAATATAACTATTTCTGAAGAAGTGGTAGTGACGATCGCAAATATTGCAGCAAAAGAAGTTAAAGGGGTCGCAAGTCTTCATTCGGGTATGGTCGATACGATCTTGGATAAAGTCAGAGGGAATTGGAGCGGCGGAGTGTCGGCAGTTGTTTCGGACGATAATATATTGGTGTCTGTGATCTTGAATGTGGTCTATGGCGAGAAGATCTATGAAGTTGCAAAAAATGTTCAAGAGAATATCAAGTCTGCAATCGAGTCAATGACGGAGAAAAAAGTTTCTGAGGTCAATGTACATGTTCACGGTGTAGTGATCGTTCCTGAAAAAACAGAAAAATAGTTTGGAGAAAGAATGAGCGAAAAAGGGAAAAAGAAGTCATTGAGCAGGCGTCAGCAGCGAGAGATCGCAGTTCAAATGATGTTTGCGATGAAGTCTCAGCAGGAAGAGAATGAAGCCTTTATCCAAAATTATTTTGAATCGGCCGAACTGGAGATCGAAGCTTATCCGTATTCGGTAAAGATCATAAGGGCTTATATTGAGAATATGGATCATATCGAAGAAATGCTTCGAGGGAATATTCATGGCTGGAGGGTAGAAAGAGTTGGGAAGACGGAACTGAATGTCATTCGGGTGGCAGCGGTAGAACTTCTTTGCTTTGATGATGTACCTCCTCCGGTTGCTATCAATGAAGCGGTCGAGATCACAAAAGTATATGCCGATGAAAAAGCATATAAATTTGTAAATAAGGTGCTTCGTAATATCCTGGAGGCTTCAAAGGAATAAGCATTCAGACGAACGGGTGATCTTTGTTCAAATGGGCATAATATTTTTGGGTCTGTTTTTGGACAGATCAACACGGATAAAGAATGAATTTTATAGAAAAATAATTAAAATGATTGACAAAGTTATTCATTAAGAGTATAATCTAGCAAAACAAGCGATGATTGAGGAACATCTATACTATTTCTAGCACACAGAGAAAAAAGCATTTGCTGAGAGCTTTTTGCAAGATCGTATCGATGACCGCCTCATAGCACTCACTAATAATGAGCGGGTAAGCCCGATATAGCTAACAGAGAACCAAATTGGGTGGAACCACGTACACACGTCCCATGTATTGTAATGATACATGGGATTTTTTATTTAGTTTATAAAAAGGAGAAAAATGATGATCAATATCGAATTAAAGGACGGGTCGAAGAGACAGTATGAAAATGGCGTTAAAGTAGTAGAGGTGGCATCTTCTATCAGTGAAGGACTTGCGAGAGACATCGTAGGCGCAAGGTTGGATGGTAAAGTGGTGGAACTTAATACAGAGATCCATCACGATGGGAAGATCGAGTTTTTGAAGTTTTCGGAGATGGATGGAAAAGACATTTTCTGGCATACTTCGACACATATCATGGCGCAAGCGATCAAGAGATTATTCCCTGAGGCAAAACTTGCGATCGGTCCGGCGCTTGAAAACGGATTTTATTATGACATCGATCTGGAGCACAAGTTGACACAGGAAGATCTTGAGCGGATTGAAGAGGAAATGAAAAAGGTCGTTAAGGAAGGTTTTGAGATCAAGCGATTTGAATTACCTGCGGACGAAGCGCTCCAATTGATGAAGGAAAAAAACGAAGACTATAAAGTAGAAATGATAAGGGATCTGAAAGAAAGCGGAGAGAGGATCTCATTCTATCAGCAAGGAGAATTCGTGGATCTTTGTGCGGGGCCGCATCTGGCAGATGTAAAGAAAGTAAAAGCTTTTAAGTTGACCAGCGTTGCGGGTGCGTATTGGCGAGGAGACCAAAGCAATAAGATGCTCCAGCGTGTTTACGGGATCGCGTTTGAAAAGAAAAAAGAGCTTGATGAATACCTTCATATGCTCGAAGAGGCAAAAAAGAGAGACCATCGTAAGATCGGGCGTGAGATGGAATTGTTTACCGTATTGGAAGAAGGGCCGGGATTTCCGCTTTTCCTTCAAAACGGAACTATCTTAAAGAATGAATTGATGAAATACTGGCGTGAGATCCACCGTAAAGCAGGTTATATAGAAGTTGAAACTCCGATCATCCTTCGACGTCAGCTATGGGAGACTTCGGGACACTGGTTTAACTACAAAGATAATATGTACACTGTACAGATCGACGACGAGGATTACGCGATCAAACCGATGAACTGTCCGGGAGGATTGCTTGCCTACAAGACTAAGATGCGTTCGTATCGTGATTTCCCGATCCGTATGGGAGAAGTGGGACGTGTCCATCGTCACGAGTTATCCGGTGCATTGCATGGATTGATGAGAGTAAGAGCCTTTACGCAGGACGATGCGCATATCTTTATGTTGGAGGAGCAGATCAAGGATGAGATCAAAGGCGTTACAAGATTGATCGATGAGGTCTATAAGAAATTCGGCTTCACATACCATGTAGAACTTTCAACAAGACCGGAGAAGTTTCTTGGAAAGATCGAAGATTGGGATAGAAATGAAGCGACTCTAAAAGAAGCGCTTGAAGAAATGGGACTTGATTTTAAGATCAACGAGGGAGATGGTGCATTCTATGGTCCGAAGATCGATTTCCATCTTCGTGATGCGATCGGCCGTACTTGGCAATGTGGAACCATTCAGCTGGACTCTCAACTTCCTGAAAGATTCGAGATCACTTATGTAGGGAAAGATGGAGAAAAACATCAACCGATCATGATCCACCGAGTAGCATTCGGTAGTATCGAGAGATTTATGGGGATCTTGATCGAACATTATGCAGGCAAGTTCCCGGTTTGGCTTGCTCCGGTCCAAACGAAGATATTGCCGATCTCGGATAAATTTATGGACTATGCAAAAGAC
Source organism: Peptostreptococcaceae bacterium (assembly GCA_030532705.1). Classification (GTDB taxonomy): domain Bacteria; phylum Bacillota; class Clostridia; order Peptostreptococcales; family Filifactoraceae; genus JAUNKE01. The sequence continues at coordinate 4,497 of JAUNKR010000057.1, read as the reverse complement.
ATCGAGAGAAAGCTGTTTGATGCCGGAGTGAGAGTTGAACTTGATGATCGTGCAGAGAAAATCGGATACAAGATCCGTGAAGCACAGCTTGAGAAAGTACCATATATGATCATTGTGGGCGAAAAAGAAGTTCAAGAAGGCAATATCTCAATTCGATTTAGAGATAGCGGAGAGACGATCTCGATGGGTCTCGAAGAATTCAAGAATAAAGTAGTGGATGAGGCTGTTAATCGTCTATAAATATAGAACGGATATCCGTTTTTGATCAGTATCATGGATTTGTCTTTTGGGATGAATAATGAGGGATTAGATCATAGTATAAAAAGGTAGAGTGATCTCTTGAAAGAGGTCGCTCTATTTTTTATGTTCTTCATTGTGCTTTGCTAAAGAAAGCAATGATGGATTTAACAAAATGGTTGTTTGAGAATAAGAATTGTTGTAAAATATAAGGATGGAAAAGGAGTTTTGTAGAGTGATGAGAGGAGGATCGATTGGAGAGATATCCATTGATTACGATCGACAAAAATAAATTGGCAAATAATGCTCGTGCGGCGATCGAGCTTACCGCAAGAAAAGGGATCGTCCCTGTTGCGATCACAAAACTTTTTCAGGGAGATCCGCAGATCGCACAGATCCTTGTCGATCAAGGGATAAAAAGTTTGGGAGATTCGCGTATTCAAAATTTGATCAAATTGAAGGATATCGATGCAGAGAAGATATTGATCCGCTTACCGATGCTCAGTGAGATCGATCTTCTTGTAGAATATGCGGATATCAGTTTGAATTCAGAATTTGAAACGATCCGTGCGATATCTGAATACTGCGTTGCGCATGGGAAGTCTCATAAGATCGTTCTGATGCTGGATATGGGAGATCGACGAGAAGGAATTTTAGAGGAAGATCTGGATGATATGATCGAAAGTATCATGGCCCTAAAAGGAATTCAGCTTGTGGGGTTGGGTGTGAATTTCGGGTGCTACGGAGGGATCATTCCAAGTCCTGAAGCAATGCAACGTTTCGGAGAGTATAAAAAACACTTGGAACAAAAGTACGATCTGACTCTGACGCATATGTCGGGCGGGAATTCGTTGACTCTACATATGATATGGGAGAACATACTGCCGGAGGGAAGTACGCATCTTCGTCTGGGGCAATCGATCAATATCGGCGTTGAAGATCGATATGGAGAAGTGATCGAAGGATTTGAAGGGAATGCGTATATGCTCCATGCTGAAGTTATTGAGAAAAAAAGAAAATCATCGGTTCCGGTCGGACAGGTCGGTGTCGATGCCTTTGGGAATGTCCCTGTATTTGAGGATCGAGGAGATATCGATCGAGTGATTGTCGGCATTGGGAAGCAGGATATGTACTTTGATGCTCTTACGCCGGTGGATGAAGGGGTCAAGATCCTAGGGGGATCCAGTGATCATATGATCTTAGATATTACGGATGCAAAGAGAGAATTCAACATAGGAGACATTCTTTCTTTTGAGATGGGTTATTCTTCAGTTTTGATGGGACTTAACTCAGATTATGTTTATAAAAAAATAATAGATTAGGAGAATTTAGATGAATGTAGTACGCTTTGCTCCATCCCCGACGGGATTTGTCCATATTGGGAGCTTGAGAACAGCATTGTATAATTATTTGTATGCAAAAAAGACAGGTGGTAAATATCTGTTGCGTGTGGAAGATACCGACCAGACCAGATTGGTAGACGGTGCATTGGAAGGAATGCTCGAAGCGATGAAATGGGCAGGGATTGATCATACCGAAGGCGTAATGATCGATGATGCAGGGCATGTTTGTCAAAAAGGAGAGCATGGTCCATACATCCAGTCGGAGCGTCTTCCGATCTATCAAAAATACATGGAAGAGCTGATCGATAAGGGATATGCTTATCCATGCTTTTGTACAAAAGAGAGGCTGGACCATGTGCGTGAAGAGCAAAAATCAAAAGGTGAAAACTTCAAATATGACGGGCATTGTCGAAGTTTATCAAAAGAAGAGATCGATGAACGCATGAAAAATAACGAGCCTTTTGTGTATCGATTGAAACTCCCTGAAAATACGGATATCACTTTTGAAGATGTCGTTAGAGGGACAGTGACCATCAATACAGAAGATATGGACGACCAAGTGCTTATGAAGACGGATGGATTCCCAACCTATCACTTTGCCGTCGTTGTAGATGATCATTTGATGAAGGTGACCCATATCATCCGAGGAGAAGAATGGCTTCCGTCAACACCGAAGCATGCTTTCTTATACGATGCTTTTGGCTGGGAAGCTCCTGTTTTCGTTCATCTGCCTAATATTCTAAATTCGGATAAGAAGAAACTTTCAAAACGTCAAGGAGATGTTGCGGTAGAGGACTTTAAAAAGAAAGGATATCTGAAAGAAGCGCTTGTAAATTATGTTGCGCTTTTGGGTTGGTCGCCGGAGGATAACCAAGAGATCTTCTCGATGGAGGAGCTGGAGCAGGCCTTCTCTTTAGAAAAAGTATCTAAGAGTGGCGGAGTTTTTGATGTTCAGAAACTAAATTGGATGAATAATCAGTATATCAAGGCGCATGATCTCGATGATCTGACCAGACTTTGCATCCCTTATGTAGTGGAAGCAGGACAGATGACGGAGCAAGAAGCGAGTGAAAAATTCGAATGGATGAAATTAGCGGTCGAAACCGTTCGAGAGTCGATGGATTATTTGAGTGTGTTTCCGGAAAAGATCGCGATGTTTTTAGAAGAGTATCCGGAGAAGATCGATGAAGACGCTCAGGAATTTATGAAGAATGATCATATGAAAGATCTGGCGTTATATCTTGAAAACAAACTACAGTCCTGTAAAGAAGATCTTTCACCGGATGATATCAAGAGTCTGTTGAAAGAGATCCAAACAGAGCATGGCATCAAAGGTAAAAATTTATTTATGGGGAGTCGCGTCCTTCTTACAGGGCATATGCATGGATCAGATATCAATAATATGCTATCTTTGATCGGGCGAGATGCTTTGTTACAACGATTGACTCAAGCAAAAAAATTCTTATAAAAGATCTGTATCTTTATTCTAAAGTGTAATTTGATCCGAATGTCTTAGAAGAAGGTAGTGCTAAAACAATTATTTAGATCTGTTTAATGTTGAGGAGAAAAGATAGATCAGGCTGAATGAACTAGATTTAGCCTGATCTGATAGACGGAAAAGAGGAACTTATGTTTGATTTGGACAAAATCATTATCTATAAAGCAGTGATCCATACTTTAAATCGTGAAGAAGATTTTGCTCGTTGTGCATCCTATGAAATAGACCATGAGGAAGAACTGACCTATGGACTTTTGAATTTATATCTCGAAAAGATCATGAATTCGAATCAAATGAAATGGGCCGCCTTTGGAGAAAATAAAGAATTACAGCAGGTACTAGAAGAATTGGATAAGGATCCGTCCATTTTTTTGGAAGTCACAAGAGACTTTGCACAAGTCATGCATAAACAGATCAACAAATATATGCAGTATCTTCCCTCCTGTGATATCGCATTTGTTCTATTTGAGATGCTCGATGTAATGTATTTTGGGGCGATCAAGCTTAATCACAAAGATCTTTATGTTCGCCATACCGAAGTTTCGCCAGGTGGGGAACTCAATATGATCAAAAGGAGCAATGATCTGTATCTATCTCCAAAAGGAAATGTGGAAGAAGGTTTTATTGTTCATTTGAAGTATATGGATATCGCCTTGCTTGATAAAGAGTATAAGGTAGAAGGAGACAAGGTCGGTTTTTTGGGAGATCTCGTGCTGCAACTTGAAAAGGAGATGAGTGAAAAAGAAAAGCTGAAGTCTTTCAATCTGATCAATAAGAGACTTCAGGAGAAATTCATCGGAGAAGATCTGGGGAAAAAAGCCCAAATCAAAAAAGCGATCAGCGATACTTTAGTAGAAACAGGAAAGCTGGATGTTCAAGTTGCGCTGAACAAAGCATTTGAGGAAGAAGAGGAAATAAAAGACATTTATAAAGAAGCTTTGGGTAGAGCTCGAATCGATAAAGAAAAGATCGAAGTTGCTGATAATGTGTCGCGAAAAAAATTCGATGTTCAAAAGATCACTACCAGCACAGGAATAGAAATTTCCATCCCGGTGGAGTATTATGAAGATGAAAATAAATTGGAGATCATATCCAACACAGACGGTACGATCACTTTTATTATCAAAAATATAGATGAATTCACCAGTAATTAAGTTAGTTCTTATTAAGAATTAGTCCGATTGCTCAACTGAGAAAAATTTAAAAAAGCATAAAAAAGAGATTGACACAAAAAGGGAATGATGATATTATAATCAAGCATTAAAGATACGGAGAACAAATAAACACAGTTTACATTTTATCTACAACATCAAGAAAAAATAAAATAAAAAATATTGAAAAATCTTCTTGACAAAAAATGAGTTCTCCAGTATACTAATAAAAGTCGCCACAAGAGCGACGAGAATGGAACCTTGAAAA
>JAUNKR010000056.1:324-9534 GCA_030532705.1 Peptostreptococcaceae bacterium | reverse complement strand
TAAACGATTTGGAGCTTGTCAATAGAAAAACTCCACAACAACTTGACACGACCAAGGGGCAAAATTGAACTTGCAAACTATGTTTTCATATGATATAATAACAAAGTTAAGTTACGAATAATTTTAGAAAAGAAAGAGGTGAAATCGAATGAAACAGGGCATTCATCCTAAATATAGCGAAGGACAAGTACACTGTGCTTGTGGAAATACATTTGTTGCAGGTTCAACAAAAGGAGATATCCGTGTAGAAACTTGTTCACAGTGCCATCCGTTCTATACAGGACAGAGCAAGACGATCGAGAAGGGCGGACGAATCGAGAAGTTTAACAAAAAATTCAACAGATAGTTGGGAACACAGAACTCTGTGTTCTTTTTTTTTATGCAATCTTTTTTTAGGCAATCCATACTAAAATATAGGAATTTATTTTCATTTCTGGTATAATATATTGGAACATTTTTGTATGGAGGAGTTTATGTACAGACCAACAGGGCATGGATATATTGAATTAGTAGTGGGACCGATGTATTCGGGGAAGAGTGAAGAGCTGATCCGTCGGTTGAAGCGCGCAATGATCGCAAAACAAGGGGTCTTAGTATTCAAGCCTTCGATCGATGACCGTTATTCCGTAGAGGATGTGACGAGTCATAGCGGAGTTAAGTTGCAGGCGATTGCACTATCCAATTTGGAGGATGTATGGGAGACGATCACACCGAATGTACAGGTCGTAGGGTTTGATGAAGTACAGTTTTTTGACAAGGAGATCGTAAAGGTCGTTGCCAAACTTGCTGATCAGGGAATTCGAGTGATCTGTGCAGGTTTGGATATGGACTTTAAGGCAGAGCCTTTTGGCGTGATCCCGGAATTGATGGCAAGAGCGGAATTTGTAGATAAATTGCAGGCGGTATGTATGGTTTGCGGACAACCTGCAACGAGAACGCAGCGTATCATCGACGGGAAACCGGCAAAATATGATGATCCGGTCATTCTGGTCGGAGCAACGGAGAGTTATGAGGCGCGATGCCGAGAGCATCATGAAATAGGATAGGAGCATTATGGAATATAAACGTTTTGAAATGGCGGGAGGACAAGCACTGATCGAAGGTGTGATGATGAAGTGCGGAAGATCCAAAGCGGTGGCTGTCTGGCGCCAGAGCGGAAAGATCGAGGTCAAGCGTGAAAAAAATCGGACGGCTTCTGCGTCGCATGGACTTCGCAAAGTTCCCTTTATACGAGGGATGTTTGCTCTGATCGATTCGATGGTTGAAGGTGGACGGGATCTGACCTATTCCGCAAATTTGTATGCAGAAGATATTGAAGAAGAAAAAGGAAAGTTTGAGCTTTGGCTTGAAAAAGTCTTCGGAGATCATCTTGAAAAGGTGATCAGTGCATTCAGTCTTGTGGTATCGATCATCATTGCGGTATCTCTATTCATCGTTCTGCCGACCTTTTTTGCAAAAGGAAATGCAACGGATCGTACGATCTGGGTATCGTTGAAAGAAGGATTGATCAAACTTACGATCTTCATCGGGTATCTTTTGATCATGTCTCAGCTGAAGGATATTCGGCGTGTATTCCAATATCATGGAGCGGAGCACAAGAGTATATTTGCCTATGAACAAGGGAAAGAGCTCACGGTCGAGAATGTACGAGCGATGCCTCGTTTGCATCCGCGATGCGGAACGAACTTTATGTTCGTTGTGATCATGGTCAGCATTTTGGTCTTTACCTTTGTTGATATACGCAATGTTTGGTTGCGTTCACTGCTCAAGTTGTTGGCATTTCCTGTCGTATCGGGGATTTCTTATGAGGTGATACGACTTGCCGGAAAATATCAGAATGCTTTTACTCGAGCGATGGTATACCCGGGATTGATGCTTCAGTATATTACAACGAAGGAACCGGATGACAGCCAGATCGAAGTAGCGATCGAGTCGCTAAAAGCCGTATTGGAAGATGAAGGGATCATTGAGCCGGCAACGACAGATCAAATGGCAGATCCGATCAATGAATCTGTACAGGAGGAGTTGATCCAACCGGCATCTTTAAGGATCGAGGGGTTGGATAAGGTGGCAAATGAGTGATACAAGAGAACAGATTACGATAAAAAAATTGCGCGAATTCGGACGCGAGACTTTATCGGGGCGAGCGGAATATAATGTGGCGGCACTTGAAACGGATCTGTTGTTGGGTAAGGCATTGTCAGAAGGCCGTTTGTTTTTGGAGCTGAATCCTTACCGTGAGGTGCCGAGAAATCGAGCGGAAATTTTTTGCAAGTTATTGGAACGCCGCAAAAAAGGATGTCCTGTAGCGTATTTGTTGGGCTACAAAGAATTTATGGGATATGATTTTTTTGTGGATGAGAAGGTACTGATCCCTCGGGATGATACGGAGATCTTGGTCGAATTGGTGAGCGATGCGATACGTGCTTCAGCTCAAGAGAAACCGCTTGGGGTCGAGGTCGGAGTGGGTACCGGGATCATCAGTCTAACGTTGTTATCTCGCTTTCGTCGTTTGGTGATGCTCGGGAGCGATATCAATGATGTGGCTGTCGAGCTTTCTCAAAAAAATGCATTGAATTTAGATAACCAGCTTTTTGATGATGGGCTGGATATAGAGATCACAGAGCGATATGAAGCGAAGCAGTCCGATATATTTTCTTCGCTCGATGTGCAGAAGGGATTTGATTTTATCGTTTCAAATCCGCCTTATATCGCTTCGGATGTGGTAGAAACTTTGGATGTCGATGTAAAGGATTTTGAACCGAGAACCGCCTTGGACGGAGGGGCGGACGGTCTGGATTTTTATCGCAGGATCTTGACGGAAGGTCTGCCGATTCTTCGAAAGGGCGGATTTGTAGCCTTTGAGATCGGCTATGATCAAGGAGATGTGATCTTTGAAATGATGCAGGATCTGGGAATGCAGCGTATCGAAATTCGGAAGGATCTTGCGGGTTATGACCGGGCGGTCATAGGATATAAATAATAAATTGAAATGGAGAAGTTATGTTTGATAAATTAGGCGTACTGGAAGAAAAGTATGATGAACTGAATATGAAGGTTGCCGATCCGGAGATCATTGCTGACCAATCAAACTGGCAAAAGCTGATGAAGGAAGCGTCGGATCTGCAGCCGATCGTCGAAAAGTATCGTGAGTATAAGTCAACAAAGTCCGATATCGAAGCGGCGAAGGAAATTCTTGAGACCTCCAATGACGAGGAATTTCGGGAGCTTGCTAAGATGGAGCTTTCGGAAAAAGAAGAAGCGATGGAGCGCATCCAGGATGAACTGAAAATATTGATGCTTCCAAAAGATCCGAATGATGACAAGAACGTTATCGTTGAGATCCGCGGAGGAGCAGGTGGCGACGAGGCGGCTCTTTTTGCAGGAGTCTTGTTCCGTATGTATTCGATGTATGCATCCAGTCGAAATTGGAAGGTGGAAGTGATGTCTTCCAATGAGACAGGCATCGGAGGATACAAGGAGATCGTGTTTATGATCACCGGGAAGGGAGCGTATTCGAGACTTAAATTTGAGTCCGGCGTGCATCGTGTACAGCGTGTTCCTGAAACGGAGTCAAGCGGTCGTATCCACACATCCACTTCGACCGTTGCAGTGTTGCCGGAGGTCGAGGATGTGGATGTTGAGCTGAATATGAATGATGTCCGAGTCGACGTCTTCCGTTCGTCAGGCAATGGCGGGCAGTCTGTCAATACGACGGATTCAGCAGTTCGATTGACGCATATGCCGACGGGGATCGTGATCTCGATGCAGGATGAAAAATCACAGCTGAAAAATAAGGAGAAAGCGTTTAAGATCCTTCGTGCGAAGCTGTATGATATGGAGCTTGAAAAAGCACAAAAGGCTGTAGCGGCGGAGAGAAAAAGTCAGGTTGGGACCGGAGATCGCTCGGAGCGTATCCGAACTTACAACTATCCGCAAGGTCGTGTGAGCGATCATCGGATCAATATGACATTATATAAATTGGACCAATTTGTTAATGGGGATATGGACGAGATGATCGATGCGTTGATCACGACCGATCAGACGGAAAAAATGCAGGCAGAGTAGGAAAATGAGAATAGGAAAAGCAATCGTAAACAGCATTTGGGAAAATGATGCAGAAAAAGCAAATGATATTTTGGATACGGCAGGAAATATCATCCGTAATGGCGGTACGGTGGTTTTTCCGACAGAAACGGTCTATGGGCTTGGCGCGAATGCGCTGGATCCAAGAGCAGCCAAGCGGATCTATAAAGCGAAGGGAAGACCTTTGGATAATCCGCTGATCGTTCATATCAGCAATGAAGAGATGCTTTATGATATCGTTCGTGAGGTGTCGGATGAGGCGAAACGGCTGATCCAAAAATACTGGCCGGGTCCATTGACGCTCATCTTTTATAAAAAAGAGATCGTGCCATCTGAAACAACGGGCGGTCTGGAGACGGTAGCGGTTCGGATGCCGAGCAATAAGATCGCGAGAAAATTGATCGATGAAGCGGGAGTCCCGATCGCAGCTCCTTCAGCCAATCTATCGGGAAGACCGTCGATCACCAAAGGGCGCTACGCGGTGGAAGAATTGGCGGAGCGTGTGGACATGATCATTCTGAGTGAGGATTCGGACATCGGGATCGAGTCGACCGTCGTCGATCTGACGACGAGATTACCGATCGTACTTCGGCCGGGAAAGATCAGTCAAAGTGATATTTTGCACACGATCGCTGAAAGCGAAGAAGATTTCTTGCACAAGCTGAAAGAATTTGAGGAGCTGATGGAGAATAAAAACAGCAATCAATCAGCCCCCAAATCACCCGGGATGAAATACCGTCATTATAGTCCCAATGCACATGTCTTTTTGATGAGCAAGGAGGAGATCCTGGGCTATCTTGCGGTGAAAAACGATACACCCGGACCACAGGAAGAGGATCTGTTGCAGATGGCATTGAAGGGGTCGGATGCTCAGAAGATCAAAGTGTTTACTACGGATGATCATCTGTCGGAATATGGGGAATATGGCATTAGCTTGGGAAATGACGGAGAACAGATCGGGAAAAATCTGTTTACTTTCTTAAGACAGATGGACGAGCAGGGAGTGGAGATCATTTTCTGTGAAGATTTTGAAGCGGATAAAACATCAGAATTCTTATCTGCAGTGATGAATCGTATTCGGAAAGCAGCAGAAAATATAGATTGATTGGGAGGTAATTTATGAAGATTGGATTAAGCGCAGATCATGGTGGGATCAACCTTAAAGAGAGGATCAAAATGCACTTGGAAGCAAGAGGTTTCAAGGTGACGGATTACGGCACGAATTCAACGGATTCGGTCGATTATCCGGATTATGGAAAACTCTTGGCTGAGAAGATCTTGGCAGGGGAAGTGGAATACGGCATCGCCATTTGCGGTACGGGGATCGGCATTGGGATCGCGGCAAATAAAGTGAAAGGGATCCGATGTGCAAATGTATCGGATACTTTTTCTGCGAAGATGGCAAAAAGACATAACAATTGCCAGATGATCTCGATCGGAGAGCGGACGATAGGAGCCGGCTTGGCAATGGAGATCGTGGATTCATTCTTGGATGCAAGCTTTGAAGAAGGCAGACACGCGATCCGAGTAGATAAAATAATGCAGATTGAGAAGGAGTAGGATGGTATGTCAAAATTAGTAATCTATGATCACCCGTTGATCCAACATAAATTATCGATGATGCGAGATGTAAATACGGGATCGATGACTTTTCGCGGCTTGGTAAAGGAAGTCGGGATGCTTATGGTATATGAGATGACAAGACATTTGCCATTGGAGGAAGTGGAGATCACGACACCGATCACGAAGATGAAGGCGAAGATGCTTTCCGGGAAAAAGTTGGCGGTCGTACCGATCTTACGTGCGGGACTCGGGATGGTCGATGGTGTGCTGGAGCTGATCCCGGCTGCAAAAGTCGGGCATATCGGGATGTATCGCGATCCGGAGACACATAAACCGGTCGAGTATTTCAGCAAATTACCACAGGATCTTCCGGAGCGCGAGATCTTTGTGGTGGATCCGATGCTTGCTACGGGGGGATCGGCTGCTGCGGCGATCGATCTTTTGAAAGAGCGAGGTGCTCAGCACATCAAGCTGGTCTGTTTGGTAGGCTGTCCGGAAGGGGTCGCATTTATGCAGGAAAAACATCCGGATGTGGATATCTATCTTGCGGCACTGGATGAAAAATTGAATGAGAAATGCTACATCGTGCCGGGACTTGGCGATGCGGGAGATCGTATCTTCGGCACCAAATAACTGAAAGGAATAGCTTTTGAAAAAAAGAAAACTTATTTTTTATTATATCTGGTTGATCACCTTTTTTTCTTTTTTTGTGGTCAGTGGATTGTTCTTGCAGCCGTTGGATCGTCTTGGGACGGGACTTTATGCCATTATCAGTGACTCCTCGGTGCTGCTTACGGACTATCTTGCGGTCGGCGGGATCGGTGCAACTTTTGTCAATGCCGGACTTTTAGGTTTGGTTTGTATTGCAATTCTGCTATTTTTGGATATGAAGCCGAATGGTTCGATCATATTATCCTTGTTTTTGATTTTCGGATTTGGATTTTTTGGCAAGAATTTATTGAATATCTGGCCCGTGATCGGTGGAGTTTATCTATATTCCTTAAAGAAAAAACATCCTTTCCGAAATTATATCATCATCGCTTTTATGAGCACGAGCTTAGCACCGGCAGTCAATCAGATCTTCCTACTTGTGACGGATGCGGTGTTTATCAGTTTTGTTCTATCGACGCTCGGAGGATTGCTTCTGGGCTTTATGATGCCGGCGTTGGTCTCTCATTCATTAAAGATGCATGAGGGTTTTATGCTTGCAAATGCAGGTTTTGCCAGCGGTTTCATCGCCATTGCTTTTGTTGCATTGTTCAAATCGTTCGGTTTTGATATGACGACGAAGAATATTTGGTCGAATGAATATACGATGGAACTTGCGGTGATATTGTTTATCGTGTTCGGAGCGATGGTTCTCACGGGGCTGATATGGAATAAGGAGCCCTTGAGCAGTTTTGGAGAACTGATGCAGGAAAGCGGTCGGATCGTAACGGATTTCTTTATTTTGTATGGAAATTTTATTCCATTGATCAATATGGGGTTGGTCGGGATATTTTATACGATCCTTACCCTGCTTCTTACCGGAGAGATCAATGGTCCGTTTTTGGCAGGCATTTTTACAGTCGTCGGTTTTGCCGGATTTGGTCTGAATTTGCGCAACGTGATCCCGATCACTGTCGGCTCATATTTAGCGGCAAAACTCAATATCATCTCTTATGATGTGAATAATTTGATGCTGATCATGCTGTTTGGAACTTCGTTAGCACCTTTTAGCGGATATTTCGGCATCATATGGGGCGTTATTGCAGGATTTATTCACCTGTGCCTGACGCTCAATGTAGGGGTCATCAATGCAGGGATCAATCTGTATAATAACGGATTTGTTGCAGGGTTGGTCGTCGTATTGTTGCTACCGATCGCTTCTTCGTTGAGAGAAGAATCGGAGTAGATTATGGATAGGATATGGAGAAGAGTATGTATATAGATCACCGGTTGATAAAGATCATTGACGAGATGTTGGTTTTTTTGTATTCTTACACATCTCGAAATATCAAAATGGAAATACAAAAGGAGAAGGAGTATTCCGAGATCACTTTTCATGCGAAATTAGGGGCACCGATCGAGCCCAAAAAGCTTCGTAAGATCGAGAAGTATCTTTCGGCGCCTCGTCAACATGAGATGGAGGAGTACTATTGGGGGCTAACGGGGAATGATACCACACCGAGCTCCGAGCTTGCTCTTGTCGGAATGATGATCGATGAGCATGATATGATCTATAACGAAGAGGAGTTGACGCTTTATTTAAGGCTTCGGCGATATAGACAGCCGTAATTGAATAACACATCTGATAAAGGGGTAGTAATGATAGTAGGAATGGGCACGGATATTATTGAGATTAGCAGGATACAGAAAGCGATCACCAACAATGATCGCTTTTTGAGCCGTGTTTTTACGGAAAATGAGATCCGTTACGCAGTCACGCAAGATAAGATCCGATTTCGTTCGCTTGCGGGCATGTGGGCGGCGAAGGAAGCTTATGCAAAAGCGACCGGAAAAGGCTTTCGTGAGTTTGCGATGAAGGATGTTGAGGTCCTGCATGATCAATTTTCAGCTCCCTACTTGAAATTGCACCGTCAGGCGCTGATCTATTCGGCAGAAGCAAAAGTACATATCAGTATTTCTCATTCGGAAGATTTTGCAATAGCTTATTGCATTATAGAAAGGAAGGGTTAACATGGAAACATACAAGCCCACATGGGCTGAGATCAATTTAGACAATATTTTACATAATTACAATGCAGCGAAGGCATTGACTCAAGATGGAACGAAAGTTTGTGCGATCATCAAGGCGAATGCTTATGCCCATGGGAGTGTGGAAGTAGCGAAGCATTTGGAAAAGAACGGATGCGATTACTTCGGGGTAGCAACGTTAAATGAGGCACTCGAGCTTCGCAAAAATGGGATCGAGCAAAGGATCATGTGCCTTGCATATATCGATCCGAGCCTCTATAAAGTTGCGATCGAAAATGATGTGGATATTCCGCTGTTCAGTTATGAAGTGGCGGAAAAAGTTTCTGAAGCGGCAAAAGAACTTGGGACTTATGCGAATATCCAGATCAAGCTGGATACCGGTATGTCTCGTGTAGGATTTGTCTATGAGGATCAAACGGTAGAGGAGATCGAAAAGATCAGTAAGCTGGATAATTTGGTATTGCAGGGGATCTATACTCACTTTGCAATGGCGGATACGACGGATCGTACCGTGACAGATCAGCAGTTTGCGCGTTACAATGATATTGTGGAACGTTTGGAAGAAAAAGGGATCTATTTTAAGATCCATCATGTCTGTAATTCGGCGGCGATCATGTCATATCCGGAATATCATCTGGATATGGTTCGTTTGGGGATCAGTCTCTATGGACATTATCCGTCGGAAGAGGTGGACAAGAGCATTCTTCCGCTTAAACCGGCAATGACCCTGAAATCACAGCTTACAAATGTAAAAGTCGTTCATGAGGGAGCGGGGATCAGCTACGGTCACACCTATCATTCAGCGGAAGATGAATATATCGGAACGATCCCGAGTGGTTATGCCGACGGTTTTACAAGACTTTT
>JAUNKR010000056.1:0-314 GCA_030532705.1 Peptostreptococcaceae bacterium | reverse complement strand
ATGATCAATGAGAAACTCTGTCCGATCGTAGGACGTATCTGCATGGATCAGTCGATGGTTCGAGTGGATAAGGATGCGAAGATCGGTGATGAAGTGATCATCTTTGGTCCTAAAAAAGGGATCGAATTTGAACAGCTCGCGAGCAAATTAGGGACGATCAACTATGAGCTGCTTTGTATGGTGCAACGAAGAATACCTAGAGTATATTTTATCGACGGAAAAGAGGTCAAAACGGTAAATTATTTATTAGATTAAAACGATAAAGGACGAAGGATGAACGATAATATAGTAGTGAAAAGAGGCGATATCTTTTA
>JAUNKR010000009.1 GCA_030532705.1 Peptostreptococcaceae bacterium | reverse complement strand
GGAGGCTTAAAAATGAGTTTGTTTTGAGTCGCGGTTAATGAGCAGACACTAAATAAGCTTTAGGGATCTCACAGCACAGCATTTCTTCCAAGCATACCGTCTGCGCTGTTAATTGGAGACGATCGGAGTCATCCGCTTTGCTTTTCCCTTTTTTGTACTCTACAGGATAGACCAAAAACTTTCCTTTGTATGCCGGGATGTATATCCCCTTGTCATCGGGAATATATTCCACGGCATCACATTGTCCTTGGATCTGATACTCATCGGATCGTATTCTCATCCCGCGGACGGTAATGGCTTTACTTCTACTATCTCGATTGGTCTGATGAACTTTTTCGTGCAAGATCGAACCGGTGACCGTGAGGATATTTTCTTCCCATTCCCCGTCGATCTCGATGAGCGCCCATTGCCTCGGGCAAAATACATAATGCTGTATTCCGGATATTCTCAAATAGTCCTCAGAATTCATAAAGTCATCTCGCTTTGTAGACAGTCAGCTGAGTGGTAACTTCCTTTTTTTCAAATCCTTCCCAATGATCTTCTTTGATCGCATAGCGTTCAAAACTATTCAACCCTTCATTGACGACTTCCGCTTTGATCCCATGATGGATCTTTGCTGTCGGAAGTTCACCGGTTTTGGATTTATGTTCGAACCAATACACTTTATTGACCTCGATCGCTCCTTCCGGTCTTGCAGAGGATGCATCATTTTCAAACAAAGTGCATAGTGCCTCTTTCAAAAGCTCCGCATCTTCCTGACTGAATCCTGTTTTTTCCGCCAACTGCACGTTGATGCTTCCACACAGCTTATAGACCCCAAAATCGATTCGATGTTTCATCCCCATCGTATCACTGCTTTTCGTTCCTTTTTCGGTGGACTCGCTGTTCACACTTTTTGTGATCTGCATACTGTTGACTTCTACTTTATCCAAACTGGTCGCCGTATGGATAGAGATCGGGCCTCTTACGCCGATCGAAACCCCTTTTGAAGCTTTGCTTTTAAATGCTAATACCTGACCAAAACCGCGAATGTCGATCCATTCTTCACAAGCGATCTGTGCGAGCTCCTCTTCGCTCCCGCCATCTTTTACCTTCGGATTGCTCTCCCATCGTTCTCTCAAACTCTTGAAGCCATCTTTGCAATTGCTGTCGGATTGTACAAAGACATTTTGTTCCATATCCATCCAGCGATTTCTTATTTTTCTTTTGATACAAACATCGGATACTTCTCCATATCCTTCGAAATCGATCCTTGGGCGATTTCCATTGAGCGGATCCCCATTGGGATTTGCTTTTGTTACGGTAAAAAATACTACAAAATCGATCTTGTTTTTCAGGCTCATTTTAGAATCCTCCTTTTAATTCCTATTTATTTTCATCAACATCATCAGAATCTGTTTCTATTGGCGAATGTTTTTCCCACAGCTTTTTATTTTGAGAGAAAAATCCCATCAGATAACTTCCTTCCAGCGAAAGATTGCTCTGATAATCATTTTCTTCAAAAAGAGCATAAATATCTGCAATTTCTTTTTGGTAATACATCGCTTTCGCCGGATTTTTTTGCTCTAATTGGCTCATATACGGATTGATCGCATTAAAAATGATATTCCAGGTTCGGTATGGATGATTGGAAAAGGAAACCATATATCGCCATGCATTGGTCGTTCTCTTGGCGGATGAAGCATCATCTCCCTTGGTATATAAGGCATCTCTTTCGATCTTGTCTGCCACTGCCAGCAATCGTCCGTACAAATAGGAACGATCTTTTTTCGTATAATCTAATTCCATCTCATATTTCTCCTTTTCCCAATAATAATTGCGGTATAAACTACAGGCGATCCCCAGTTGTTTTCTCCATTCAAGCGGATCCATGCTCATCGTTTGGGATGCTCTGCGAACACTCATCCGCATCAGATCCTTCGGGATCGGCTGCCCCTGGACCATACTCACCAAGATCCTCTGATAGACCTCTTTTTTTAATTTATCGTCGGCATTTTTCCCTACGGTTCCCTCGATCAGGCTCCACAATGTCGGTTCTTCGTCTTTTTTAACAAATCGACCTTTTCGTTCCGAGCTTCCCTTGCTCCCATCATCGCTGGAGTCGGGAGCAAAGAACCAATTTTCCCATCGACTTCGCTCGCGCCATAACCGGATCCTTTCAGCAAACAGGCTGTCTGGCAATTCATTATAATAGAGCACGGATAATCTTCCGGGTGTCGCCGCATCTAAGATCACCGTCGTGATCGTTTTTGGGAGGTCACTTGCTTTTCCACGACCGAGCATCGCATCGGTCATTCGATTTGCTCCCATTTCATTGGTAAGATCCAGCCTCTCTCCGGGGGTCCTTTCTTCTTCCCAATCGAAGTCATCCTCATTTTGTCCGATTCGGATACTATACTCATGGTGAGACTGAAAATGCAAAAACACTTTATTATCAATGCTGAAGCCCTGATTTTTGATCAGATATTTTAATGCACTATGCATTTTTTCACTGGCAAGGTAGGAGATCGCATTGGGTTCGGTAGGTTCAATAAATCTTCCGCGGTAAGTATAGTTGATGTTATCATTTGAGGAGATCAACTTTGCCCCATCTCCCGGCATTCGGATATAACGAGGATGTTTTTCCGCGATTTTAGCCCTCTGACCCGTGATCGTGCACCAATCTTCTTTGCCTTCTTTCTTGCTGATGTACGAAAGATATGCTTTCCAAACATCGACATCATTCCAAATCTCACGACTTTCGTCCTCTCCGAGCTGAATGCAAAATCGGATCATGGCCTCTCCCTGTTCCGCCTTGGGAAGTACCTTCAACAAAGCGGTCTTTTCTTTATTTTCCTCCACTTTTAATTTTCCATCGGTTATTGTAAGAACATCCCATTCCGCCAGATCTTCAATAATATTTTTTTGAGTCAGATACCGGTGGAGGACGGAAAGAAGTTTTTCTACTTTTTTTACGTCATATTCTGCATTTTTCCCCTGATCCTCTCGAACGGATGCCAAGAAACTTTCCAGCTCCTTTTGATACAGCCCGAACATCTTTTGTCTTTCGGTGAGCTGCCTTTGGTTAAACTGGGATTCATCACAGTATCTCATATAGTCCTTGCCGATATAGCAAAGCTTATCGAACAAGGGATGCGCCGCCGGTTTACTCGTTCTGCCTGCAGAATCTTCGGTTACCGGCAAGATCGTCGGCATATCTTTTTTATCGGTGATCACTTTCGCTTCGTCAAGAACGATATCCTCTTCATCAGCGTACAACAAGCATTCTATCTGCACATTTTGCTTACTGAAACCGATCGGCAGCAAATTTTCCGCTTTCTGCTCTGCCAAAATATCATAGATATGGCAAAGGTTTTGAAACAAACCCATAATACATCCTTTCCCTATTCTTCAAATCATTCCGCTGAGCAAATATCATCCATCGTAAACAACTTCGCTTGTAATTCATGAAGATCTCTGACGATCTTACACTCTTGCGGCCGAATAAATCGGATCACGCCATTTTTCATGACGGGTTGCCACATTCGAACCTGCAGCATATCTTTTCCCGTTTCATCCGGATAGTTCAAACCATGAAGCATCAATCCAAAGGTGATCTCCTCCGAATCATCATAATGTCCTTTCCCGCTTCCAAACTCCATCGCCTCCACATAGCCTTGGCATTCTCTTGTCCCTAGAAAAATATCCCTTCTGCCCCCTTTTGCGACCATTCTCTTTGCTATATTGTGATGCTTATTTTCATCTTGGTCACCAAGAAGCTCGGGGCGATGAGGATTGAACTCAAAGTGCGCTCTGACTTGATACGCAACATCCGTTAAATAGCTATAAAATGATAGATCCTGATCTTTTTGACTATTGTACTTTATTGTTCGGATCCCCTTGGAATCCATAGAGATCGGATTCAAGATCCTTACCTCATCGATATACCAGATGATCGTCGGTTTCCAATAGATCGATTCCGTGATCCCTTTTAACGCTTGATATGTGGGGATCGGATAAGACATTTTTTCTCCACCGATCTTGGTCACAATATCGGAAAATAGTGCATATTTTCCATAAACCTTATACTCGATCGTATTTCTCACCACTTTTTCCATCCATGTCTCCTTTCTTCTATTAGATTATTTTTATTGTTAACTCCTTGCCTCTCACAAGGATCGGTCTCTCTAAATATCCAAATACGTGATCTCTCCACTGCTTTCCAGTCCCACAAACCCCGAGTCTTGGGAATAATATGTTTCATTCAGGACATACACCCCTTCCATTTGAGAGATCCCTGTGATCATTTTTTGATCTACCAGTTTCAAAAAAACATTGTCAAATAAGGAGATCGTTATTTGCTGAGCTTTTCTTAGCGCATGGTATTTTTCGCCCAACGAAGCACTTTGTGAATACAAAGTATTGATGATTTCTTTTCCATCGATCATGTCATTAGTGTATGGCACCAGAACCTGTTTCCCTTTTTGCGGAATAACATAAAATTCCTTTTCTGCCGTTCGAATATCGCATGAGTTGACCCAGTTCACTCGAGGTTTCCTTTCGCTTTGATAGAGTAGTTCATTCTTCACAGCGGTGTTCGAATTCAATATATCAAAGATACTGCTATCTTGAAAAGCAATACCTCCCCCGGAATTTTTTAAGTCGATCGGGAATCGGTAATCCTTTTTTTGCTTATTATTGAGCCTGCCAAAATATTTTTCCAAGGTCTCCGGGAACAATATCGCATTAAGATCCGAGGACTTACCTCGCAAAATTTCCTTTGTAATGCTTTGTTTTAACTCGATTTCATCCAAACGGCTTAGATTTTCGATATCAGTGGATAACTCCACAATATGGACTTCGCCAAACTCTCTCTCTTTTTCCCGATTACATCTTCCGGCTGCCTGAGCGATCGAATCCAGACCGGTTACAGAACGTACCACCATCTCAAAGCTGATATCCACTCCTGCCTCAATGATCGGTGTACTGATACAGACGATTTTCTTCCCCGACTTTCCTTCCCTTAGCGCATCCAATTTCTCCCGTATCTCTCTGATGACGGATTTACGGTGGGCAGGACATAGCGCCGTGCTCAGATAGTACGAGTCGTATTCTTTATGATCTTTCATTTTGAGAAAAATATCCCGAGCCGATCTTACGGTGTTCGTGATCATCAAAAGACTATTGCAATCTTGTAGCCTCTGTCCCAAAAAGTCCGCAATCCCCTGAATCTCATTAAAGATTTTTTTATGACGATAAATTTGAGTTCTTCGGAAAGCTTCAAAGTAAGAAGATACATTCGGAATAAGCTCATGGTCGGGGGAATCCGAAACATCGATCCCGAATTCTTCGATTTCTTCCAGCTGAGGTTGTGTCGCCGTGCACAAAATGACGGTACTGTTCATCAATTTTAGAAAATTGACCGCCTGACAAAATAGATACACCGTTTTCGTCGGCATAGACTGGACCTCATCGAAGATGATGATGCTGTCTGCAAGCTGATGTAGCTTACGATACGCATTTTTCCCTTCAAAAAAAGTATTCATAAATTGCACGAGCGATGTAAAGATCAAAGGACTTTCCCAGCGTTCTTGCAATAGACCATTCTGCTTGCTCGCCCAGCTGTAGGACTCATTCTCATTTTTAAGATCCTTGTTTTCTCTTTCTTGGGACTCCTTGTCCTTAGCTTCTGCTTGCTCGCTCCCGTTCAACACATTGGAATGAAACTCTAAAATGTCGTCCTTTAAGCTCGGCATAGTTTTTCGGATGACTTCGGCATTTTGCTCAATGACCGTCAGATAGTTCGTAATATAAATGATCCGCTTTTTGCCGGTCTTCATTGCATGTTTCAAAGCAAATCGAATCGCTGTCAGCGTTTTTCCTGCCCCGGTCGGGATGCTTAGCGTCAAAATTCCCGTTTTTATCCTATTTGCTCTATTTTCTGCAATATCGGAGATCTCTCGACGATACCCATTCAACTTCCCGCTTTTTTCTTTTAGATTCTGTAGACTTTGCATCAACTCTCGATAAGCTTTTTCCCATAGTTCCCTGCTATGTTCTCGCTCTTTGAACAATGGTTCTGCACTCTTGTCCTCTTCAAATAAAAATGAGTCCAGTCGATCGGCATCGATCAAGCAGCTGTATAAAAATTTTGTCAGAAGTCCCGCTGTCATTCCGGAAAGCTTGCCGGCCTTTTTGAATATTTCTTCAAACTCTCCATACGCTCTCTCGATCAAATCATCGAGATCTTTTTTGGATAATACCTGAGAAAATAGGTATTCTGCGGCTTCGTCAAAAAACATTTCTTTTTCATCTTTGAGCAATCGTCGTTCCAAAACAGCAGATTCATCTAAGCTGAAATAAGCATATAAACCGCTATGATGACCTATGATCACATTTTCTAAGATCTCCAGCAAACGCCTCCGAAGCCTGCTCCTTTTCTTGAGTGTTTTATAATCTCTATTCGTCTGATCTAAGCTCTTTTCCTGTTGAACTAAATTTTTGTAATAATACTCATGCAAAAGCCTTGCGCCGGCTGTCGCATGATCCACTTTATGTATGCTCTTCTGCGAATACGCAGATACCCGAATATAGTCCTGAAATGCCTTCGAGGCTTTACCGATGTCGTGCAAAAGCCCCACGAGCTTGCCACAATGTTCCAGACCGATCTTTTGCGCAAAATTACCGGCATATGTCGAAACCGCGAGAAGATGGTCCTTCAGTTCCTGTTCATGATCCGTCGTAGATACTTCCACCTCCGCTGATCCTGACAAGCGGATATGCGCAACGACTTTTCCGCTACTTTCTTCCATGCCTGCCCTCCGTTCTTAAGCTCTTTGTTTTTTTTGAATATGTTATTTTGATTGCTGCACTTTTTTGCTTGATATATTTGATCCTTCGTGGCTGGAGATTTTGTAAAAATCAAAGATATGTTCAACAATCTTGTTGCCATCCATTACATATCAAAACATCAACACCTAACACCATATCGCATCTATTTTACTCACCATTTCAAAAACCAAAAAACGCTTAAATATTGCGTAGTATCGCGATTTATACACTACCTAACCTCTTTATAAGATATTTAATTCTTAAAAATAAATCAAAATCAATGATTCCGTCTTGTAATCTTAATTCATTTGGACAAATTTAGGACAAATTCTCCCATCCGATCGCTTGCGTCCTTCATTCCTCCTCAAAACGGTCAAATATCTTTCTTGATTATTCTATCGTCAGTTTCAAATAAAAACTCATCCGATTTTTTGCCATTTCATTTATATTGCATATTCTTTTTTACTTCTTGACAAAAGCTCGTAGTCGTGTTGTTTAATATCTCCGCAATCACTCATTCCATCTTTTTTGTCATCCGATATTTGATTTATCTTAATAATAAAATACTCCTTCTAAATATCTTTGTCAATATTTTTCTTTTATCTTATTATATAGTTCTTTAATGCAGAAATTTAGAAACTCCATAATTTTCTCTGATTGTAAAAGATTGTATTACAACTTTATTTTTGATAAAATATTCTTGTCATACATCGTATGCGGATTGAAATATCTTTTTATATAGTTGTGCAAGAAAAAGCAGCTGATTTTGGTTATCTAAAGTCAGCTGCTTTGCTTACATCATATTTTCAAAACAGATCCACTCATTATCAATAAACCCTGATTTTCATATCCAATCGGCAGTCCTTTCTGTTTCTTCTAAGGATTAGCGTTCTCCTCTATTGATCGTTTTAACTTTTGGCTAAGAAAAAATGTGATCCCTTTTCAATCTCAATACCCCGCACCCTATCGATCCCCAAAACTGTCCATCCAGCACAAAATCGTATCCAAAGCCAATTTAGTATTTCCGCATTGGCAATGGTCGGCACAATGTTCCTGCTCCGTGAACAATCTAAGAGTAACGGACTTTGCATTCTTTAGACTGTCTATCTCTCTTCGGTACATCCTCCAATCGATAAAATGATCCTTTTTCCCATGCATGATCAATATATCTTGGCTGATGTTCTCTGCGATGTTCAGCATTTGAAAGTCATTCAATTTGGAGAAATATTCGTAAGGATTCTGAGCATCATAAGCATACATCCCATGTTCAAATACCCACTGCAAAAACACTTCTTTCTTCATTTTTCTTTTTGCGATCGCATTGATCCACAATTTCAGCTTCAGTTTCAGTAAGATCAGAAAGAAAATTTGGACTATCTTTGGCAAGTCATACAATGCCACTTGCAAAAAGTTTGGGAAGATCGACCATGCGACAATGTATTTGATCCTTTTTTCAAAAGCAGCCGCTCTCGGAGCAAGCATCCCGCCCAAAGAAACGCCGATTATAATTACGTCTTTCAATTGAAAATGGTCTAAAATTTCTTTGACCGGTTTTTCCCACTGATAAGTAAACTTTTTCTTCTGATCCCTTAACACGCCTCCTTGACCCGGTCCTTCAAAGAGATAGACATCATATCCTTTTTCCGCGAGATAGAGCATGGGGAAAAACAGTTCCTCAAAGTAGCTGTCATTTCCGCCATGAAATAAGATCGTCCCCCTGCTTGAATCACCGCTCCCTTTTGCATACAATACCGGCAAATAAATATCTTCATATGGGACTTCAAATTTTTGCACCTGCCCGGACAAAAAATATTCGCTGTAAAATCCATAGAACAAGTTTACAGCTTTTCTATAATACTTGATTTTGTCGGGATCCGACTCCGACATAAAAAATTCGCTCATTCTATAGTAGCCGATGGCATGTTGCAGCCTGTTCTCCTGTAAGGCAATATCTCCCAACTTTATGAGCTGCTCTTTCCAGTCTGAATTTGTTTTTATTTTGTGAGAAATGCTTTTCACCTCTTCCGGATCTCCGCCATCCCAATTGACGAGCCGATTGAGCTGAAAATTATAATTCGGATTGTCATTTAGATCATATGAACCGATCTTAAATTTCATAAAAACACCTCCTACTCTAATTATACAAGGCGTTTTATAAAATAGCTTTTATTTGAACGCTATTTTTTCTGAGCTTTCAAAAAGTCACTCAAAGAGATCCCATAATGTTTTTTACAAGCAGAAGAAAAATGAGATGCGCTTGAAAAGCCTGCCTTTATTGCTGCATCGGTTATATTCAAATGTTTTTCGGTAACATAGTAATATGTTTTCTCCAACTTCTTGATCAAAAGATAGTTTTTAAGATCCATTCCGGTCTCTTCTTTGAATAAATGTAAAAATCTGCTTTTGCTCAAAAATGCCTCCTTCGCCATCAAATCATAGATATGCGGATCAATACTCTCGATCTCATCGATCATTTGCATCGCATCGATGATCCTGCTTTCTGACGCCGGATATTGCATTTCCCGATCCCCCACGAGCTGTCTGATCACAAAATTGTCGATTTCTTCCAGCGAACTGCCTTGACTTATTTTTTCAATGACTCTGCTTTCTAAGGTCAATGGGATTGCAACTTCCGCCGCTTCATTCAAATAGATCTCATCGATCGCACGAGAGAGCTTACTCGTCTCATCGATCAAAAAAACGATCATCCTTGAACTTTCACTTCGCTCAATATAATGTGGTATGTTCGACTGAATGATCGCAGAATGAGCGGCTCTGCTCTGTGAATTGGCTTTGCATAAAAAAGGCTTGTCCGATATGAGAATATGCTTTGCAAAATGACTATGTACCTTCGGATCATCATATCTTGCCATCAAAACGATCCGATCTGCTCTATAGATTATGTTGTCCATAACAACCCTCCTCCCTACCCATTATAGCATAGTCGCACCCCCGGCTTGGTATGTAAAATTATGTAAAACAAGACAGAAATACAACTTTTCTCCTCAAATTCTACCTTATCTGACATGACGGCACATCCCTATCAAACTCCACTCTTTACTCTCCACACTCAAAAATCTCTACCTTAAGCTCTGTTTCAACTTCATCTCGTTTCGCTTGGCTCGATCTCGGCAGTAGGTCTCGGAAATACAACTTTTCTCCTCAAATTCTCCCTTATCAACCTGAACGACACATCCCTATCAAACTCCACTCCTTACTCTCCACACCTCACACTCTCACAAAAAAGAGGTCCTCTTGGATCTGTCCCATTTGGAACATTTCTCACGAAAACCTCTTTTGATTTCAATTATTTATATTTTATATTCAGATCTTAGATCCTTACGAGTCTGGTCAGCGGGTTTTTTAAGTAATGTTGGAGAAATCCTCCCACTTCAACATCCAGATATTCTCTTTCAGAAATGATCGCCTTATAACATCGCTCCGTGCCGATGCGTGCACTGCTCAAAAAACCTTTTTCTGCTAATTTTGCAAGTGTTGCGAGCAGTTTATGGGTTTTCCATTTATTTTCATCGCCTAAACGGTCCATGATCGTATGTATTCCGATCGGTGTTTCAAATTGCCATATCGCTTTCATAACAGTAAATTCTGCATCCGGCAATCTTTTGGTATTGTTATTTTTCATCATATCTATCCTCCGGATCGCCCTTTCAAAAAATACTGCTTTGATTTATTCAATGCAGGCTGCGAACGTCCTGTCTAAAAAGTGAAGTGGGTTGTGGTTCTATGACTTCTTTTTGTTCGTATTTGGAAACTTCATCTTTTTCGTTCACAGCCGCATGGAATACCTGTTCATCTAATGGATCTTTCAACGACTTGCTGATCTAGCCGATTAGTCATCATCTCCATCGTCATCACGATCGTCATCCCAATCGTTGTCGTCATCACGATCATCATCTCTGTCGTCTCGATCATATCTGTCATCATCGCGATCGTCTCGATCATTGTCATGGATATCATCCCAATCATTTTCCATATCATGATCTATGCTCAGGATCTTTCCGCTCTTGAAATCTACTTTGTAGTCATATTCTTTACCATTTGCGTAAAATTCTACATCATATACGGTTCTTCCGTCATCATTATCAAGCTCTACCTTCACAAACTTGATCTGAGATCCTTTCACGCCTGCATGAGCCAATGCGATCTGCTTTGCTTTTTCCTCTGTAACAGAAGCCTTTGTTGCAGGTGCTTTTGTTGTCGGAGCTTTTGCAGTTGGTGCTTGTGGCTTAGGCGCTATCGTGTAGTTTTCGATATCTCTATCTTTTTCACGGATCCTACCGGTTTTTGCATCGATCTCGTAATCAAACTCTACATTTCCTTTGAAGAACTCGATGTCATATACCAAACGCCCGTCATCCTTGTCCAATTTTGCTCTTACAAAAGAAGCATCTTTTGCTTTAACACCTGCATCCTTCAGAGCGATCTGCTTTGCTTTTTCTACTCCGATATCCGTTTGTCTTGCCGGATTTGCAAATACGCTTACCGAACCTGTTGCCAATACGACTGCCATTGCTGCTGCCGCTACTCCCATTTTTCTAGACTTATTTAATTTCATATTTCCTCCTAAATCAACTTTTCAATTTTATTTACCGGACCATTGCTTTTGACTGCTAGCATTGCCCATAAGCAATCGGTCAGAGACGGTTGCAGAATTCTTTGTTGATGTTTTGTTTTATATTCTACACTTGTCTTGATGTTATTCTACAACTGTCTTTGTATTTTGTCAACAGGTATTTTTGAAATTTTTATCACTCGATCTCCATAATCATTGATACGACATCACTTCATCAGATAAAAAATATTTTACATTTGTAGAATGAAGGCTTTTTATCGTGCAAAAATGGAGATGGATAAAATTTGCTTCGCTCAATCACTCTGCCCAAACCGTAGGACTTAACCAACTTCGCTCTTATTCGATCAAAACTATAACCCTAACAACTCCACTCTCCACCCTCCAAATTAAGCCCTACTTCAACTTCGACTCACCATCCGGCTCCACTCCTTACCCTCCATGTTCCACGCAAAAAAAAAGAGGCTCCCTTTTGGAAACCTCTTTGAAAGATCGGATGTTAGTCTTTATCCACATCATCGTCTTTATCATCGTCTATATCGTGATCGTCATCATCGTCATCATCGCTATCATTTTTGTCGTTGTCATTCTTATCGTTGTCATTTTTGTCACTGTCGTTATCCTTATCCTTCTCTACAGTCCCTTTATCTGTATTATCGCTGACATTGTTTTGAGATGGCGCTGTTGCTTGAGATGTTCCGGATGATGTTGATGTATCTTTTATCTTATCCTCCGGCTTAGTCGCAGAGTTCGTGTTTTCCTGACCGCTTGATCCGGACAGGATCTCAAATCCTTCAATATCTCGATCTTGTTTCAGGATCTCGCCGGTCTTGGCATCGATCTGATAATCGTATTCCGCATCTTTGCTGTAGAATTCGACATCATAAACATTTTGGTCTGAGCTAAGCTTTACCCGAACGATCCCTGCTTGATCCGCATTCACTTTTGCATGACGGAGTGCGATCTGTTTTGCTTGCTCCGCCGAAATAGATGCTTTATTTTCTGCAACCGATGCGTTTGGCTCAGGAACAGCTGTTTTGCTGTCGCCTTTGCCTGCGATCTGTCCGGTTCTCGCATCGATCTCATATTTATATTTTACATTGTCTTTTTCAAATTCTACATCATAGAGCTTGTTATTGCTGTCATTCATCGTTGCTTTGTAGAAGGACACGTCTTCCTTGCGGAAACCTGCATCATCCAGAGCGATATCCTTCGCTTTTTCCATGCCGATCGTTCGTTTGCCCGGATCTGCGAATACGATCACCGAGCCGGATACGATGGTCAGACATAGGATCAGTGTTACAGAAGATATCGACAGCTTCTTGCGTTTGCCATGATTTTCCATGATATTGAACAATCTTCGCTTGATGTTGAGTTTTTTTGCATAGAAACAGGTCGATAATGCGATCTGTTTCTGCGGGCTTGCTTCGATCATACTGATGATCACTTCGCCATAAAAACGTCGATAGTCCAGATCCTTATTCTTCAGCACCGTTTCATCACAGTAGGATTCTCCATCCCCATAGATCGCCGGCATACAAAGATACAGGATCGGGTTGAACCAATGGATACAAAGCGCGATGACCCCGATCAGATTGATCAAAAGGTCTTTATGCTTGTAATGGGTCAGCTCATGCTCCAATATCAATTCCATCTCATCATCTTCGATCGGTTTTTCCGGAAGAAGGATCACCGGCTTAAACAAGCCTGTCAACATCGGTGTGCTCACCGTACTTACAGATACCAGACCGATCTTCTCGTTCTCAAGACCCATACGAGCCTTCACCCACTCAAAAGTTTCAAGGGTAAAAGGATCGGTGACCGGTTTGCCCCATCTTTTGATAATACGATGAAAACGTCGATATTCCATCATATATTTTGCAAATAACACGATCGCTCCGATCGCCCATACTGTAAACAGGATGGTCGCGAGCGATATTTTTCTTTCCGGAGCGGATGGCTGCGCAAGGACTGCACTGCTCTGCTCTTCTTTTTGATCCGTTATCGTCGGTTGTTCTGTTTTATCCGCTGTCGGAGCCTCTTTGATCCCGGCGTTTTCAGATGGCGTAACGCTCTCCATCAATGATATCGGGTTTTGGATCTTGATCAGCCCATCGCCAAGTAGCGGTCGAAATGGGATGACCAGACCGACCAAAAGAATCACCCACATAAAATATCTTGTCTGTGCGTTCAGGGTCTGTCGTGACAAAGAGGATAACCCCAATAGAGCGAGCATGATCAAAGACATGATCAAGCTAGCCGTCAGCAGTATCACCAAAAAATTCATCGCTACTTCCTTTCTGCGAGCCATTCACGCAGTTCATTGATATCCTCCTGCGTCATATCTCCTTCTGCATACAAAGTCTTGACTAATTTGCCAAGGGAATTGCCTGCATAACGTTGTAGAAAGTTACCGGTTTCTACATCAAGATATTCCTTCTCCGAAATGATCGGCGTATAGCATCGCTCTCTTCCGACACGCTCGCTGTTCAAAAAACCTTTTTCTGTCAAGCGCGCGAGCATCGTCAGCAAGGTTTGTGGTTTCCACGTGATGTCATCACTCAAATGTTCCATTATCGTATGTGTTGTCACCGGTGCTTCAGAGTTCCATATCGCTTTCATCACGGTAAACTCGGCATCGGGCAGTCTTTTTGTATTTGCTTTCATTTGCATTCTCCTCATTCTACACCCGTCTTTAATACTATTCTACAAACGTCTATCTTTTTTGTCAATATATTTTTGGAAATCCGATCCACTTATTCGAAGAAAGCCCTCTGCAGCGCAGAGAGCTTTCCCTATTCAAGATTAGTCGTCCCAATCATCATCCTAATCATCGTCATCATCCCAGTCGTCCCAGTCATCTTCCACTTCGTAGTCAAAATCAAGGATCCTTCCGGTCTGTGCGTCGATCTCAAAATCATATTCTGTATTTCCTGCATAGAATTTGATCTCATAAGTCAATCTTCCGTCGTCTTTATCCAGTTTTGCTTTTGTAAAGGTTACCTGTGATGCACTAAGTCCTACATAATTGAGTGCGATCTGCTTCGCTTTTTCCAGAGTGATCGAAGAAGACTCATTACCGGGGATCACAAAGTTTTCGATATCTTTGTCAAATTCCAGGATCTTTCCGGTTTTTGCATCGATCTCAAAATCATACTCTACATTGCCCGCATAAAACTCGATATCATAGATCAGTCTGCCATCATCTTTTTCCAATTTCGCTTTTACGAATTTCACTTGAGATGCATTCACTCCGGCATAGTTCAGCGCGATCTCTTTCGCCTTATCCAAGCTGATGGATGCATTGTTGTCAGGAATCACAAATCCTTCAATATCATAGTCAAACTCTACGATCTTTCCGCTCTTTGCATCGATCTCAAAGTCATACTCCATGCTTGCTCGGTAGAACTCGATGTCATACACCGGCTTGCCGTCTTTTTGAGTCAGCTCCGCTTTGACAAAAGATACCAATGGCTCTTTCAACCATACATAATCCAGTGAGATCTTCTTCGCCTGCGCTAGAGTGATCGTCGCATTGTTGTCCGGAGTCGGAGCGTCGATATCATAGTCAAACGATAAGATCTTTCCTGTCTTCGCGTCGATATCATAGTCATACTCCATGCTTCCTCGGTAGAACTCGATGTCATACACCGGCTTGCCGTCTTTTTGAGTCAATTCCGCTTTGACAAAAGATACCAATGGCTCTTTCAGCCATACGTAATCCAGTGCGATCTTCTTCGCTTCTGCCAAAGAGATCGTTTTCGCCTCATTGCCCGGGATCACAAAATCTTCGATATCCTTATCAAAATCTACGATCTTACCGGTTTTTGCATCAATTTCGAAATCATACTCTACATTGCCTGCATAAAACTCGATGTCATATACCAACAGCCCATCATCTTCGCCAAGCTCTGCCTTTACAAACTTCACTTGAGATGCCTTTAATCCGACATGCTTTAGCGCGATCTCTTTCGCTTTATCCACAGTGATCGAAGCCATATTGTTGCCCGGGATCACAAAACCGTCGATATCAAAGTCAAACTCTAAGACTTTACCGGTTTTTGCATCGATCTCATAATCGTACTCTACCTTCCCTTTGTAGAACTCGATATCAAATACCGGTTTCCCATTATCTTCGTCCAGCTCCGCTTTTACAAAGCTCACCTGAGATGCTTTTAGTCCGGCATGCTTCAGTGCGATCTCTTTTGCCTTATCCACAGTGATCGAAGCCACATTGCTACCTGGGATCACAAAATCCTCGATATCCTTATCAAACTCTACGATCTTGCCGGTCTTCGCATCGATCTCATAATCGTACTCTACATTACCCTTATAAAACTCTACATCATATTCATATCTTCCGTCATCAAAGCCAAGTCCTATTCTTACGAAAGATACTTCACTTTCTTTCAGACCTGCATTTTTAAGTGCGATCTGCTTTGCTTTCGCTTCCCCAATAAATCCACCTTTGGTAGGGCTCGCAAATGCGCTGACCGATCCCGCTGCCAAAGATAGAGCCATTGCTCCTGCTGCTATTGCAACAGGCAATTTTCTTTTCTTATTCGCTTTCATGTTTGCCTCCTTTGTTTCTAAAAGATCCTACTTGCTGTCCCATCCTATGTAAAACAGTTTGATCTTGCCGGCTGACACTGTTTTCTTGGATGTTATCTTTAGAATATGATCTGATCTTTCATTTCACATTCTACATTTGTCTTGACTTCATTCTACAACTGTCTTTGTGTTTTTGTCAACACCTTTTTTGAAACTTTTTTTGATGTTTCACAAAAACCATTCCAACCACTTGCTTTCAGACAAAAAAATATTTTACATTTGTAGAAAAACAAAAAAATCGCTCGACTCCTCCTTTATAAAAAAAGAGTTCGAGCGAGCATTATCGCTTGGACCGGTCAGCTTGATCCGATAAAACATCCCCTCAGAAGAATATCCTTCTGCGATGAAAGGATGACCGCCCATTTTAGAGGAGCACCCACTTTCCCGAGCGCTTTCCGGTAAATCATCTTGGAACGACGAAGCAAACAGATCTCGGCAAAACTTCGACTTCGAGCTTTCTCGTATGGATCAGCTCCCCATCGACCGAGATCCCTATCGGCTCTTTGGATCGGATCTCGATGCGCTTTGCCTTTTTGTAGCGGACGACTTCTTTGGCAGAATCGGCCTTGATATGTTCTCCCTTTTTATAGGATCCGACCAACTGTAAAAATTGGCGGCGATTGATCTTTTTGACCATGCAGATATCGATCAGCCCATCATCGACCTTCGCTTCCGGCGTTGCCCGAAAACCCCCGCCATAGGTCGTGCCGTTCCCGATCGCAAGCAAGGTGATCTCTCCATCAAATTCCGCGTGTTCATCCAATCGCACATGGATATCATAGCTTGTCAGCTGGAAAAAAGCGCAGGCTGCGCCGAAGATATATGCCGACGTTCCTCGAAGGATCTTCTTTTGCTTCACCATCTCCATATACTTTACGGCTTCGGTATCCACGCCCATATTGATCAGATTGAGCCCCAGCCGCTTTTTTCCGTCTTCCGTGCGATACAGCATCGCATCCACCATCCGAGGCGTACCTCTGAGCTGTGCCTCGATATCCCGAAATTTTTTACCCTCGCCGAAATTGCGCACAAAATCATTGCCCGTTCCTGCCGGAATACAAGCGATCTGCACATTCGGATAGTCCATCGCGCCATTGACGACCTCATTGAGCGTACCGTCTCCCCCACAGGCATAAAAGCGCAGAGTCTGCGCCGGATCCTTGCGGAAGGAGCAGAGCCTTTTGACAAAACGTCTGGCATCCCCCACCTTCGTCGTGAGATGGACCTTGTATTCAATATTATATTTTTGGATCTCGGTCAGGATCTTCGGCATAAAAAACTCTCGCGCCTTCCCCGAACCTGCCACCGGATTGATAATAAAGATATGCTTCATTAAACTTTCTCCTCTACCAGCACATTTGCCCATTTGTTCTGCAATGCTCTCGGCATCCCGATCACGAATTTGACCATCTCATCCGCAAAAGTCGCCATCACGACCATATCGATCGACCATCCAAACACCGTTGCACCAAGCATCGCCAGCGGGATCCCGATCAACCACATCGGCAGGGTATCGATCACCAGCGCAAATACCGTATCCCCTCCGGAGCGCAAGATCCCTGTCACATTCGTCCAGTTGAAAGTGATAAAGCAATTCACCACCGCTCGCACACGCAAAATATTGATGATCAATCGAGCCGGCTCTCCCGACACGCTAAAGATCCGTGGCACGATAGGGGTGATCAAAAATAGCACCGTTCCGGTGAGCAGGCCCGTGATGACCGCAAGCTGCATGATCTTTCGGGAATAGCGGATCGCCGTATCACGCGCGCCCTCCCCGAGTTTGTTCCCGAGGATCGTACCGACCGAGCTGGCGACTCCGAAAGAAGCGACCAGCATGATGTCGTTGACGATCTGTGCACGCTGTGTCGCTGCAAAGGCAGCCGTTCCCAGTTTGGAATATGCCAAAGAATACATCACCGTGCCAAGTCCCCACAGCCCCTCATTCGCAATGATCGGCCAAGAGACCTGGACATATTTTTTGACAAAATCCTTTGTGATCTCCAACACATTGCTCGGATAAACCTTCAAGATCCCTCTCGAGCCAAAATAGACCGTATAGATCATCATCAAAAATTCGATCACTCGAGCACAGGTGGTCGCGATCGCCGCCCCCTTGACCCCAAGCTCCGGAAGACCGAAATTCCCGAAGATCAGCCCATAGTTGAGCAAGGTATTGACGCTGATCGCCACGATGCTTGTGAACATCGGGAACTTCGGATCCTTGATGCTTCGCATCCCGATCACAAAGCAATAACCGATCGCTCCCGGTACAAAGCCGATCGCCAAATATCGGAGATACACTGTACCAAGCTCGATCACCAAGGGATCCTCGCTGAAAATACGGACATATTGCTCCCCCAAAAATATTGCGATCAAGACGAAAAGTAGCGATCCGACCAATCCGATCGACAGCTGAAGCGCCATCGGCATGCGGATCTTGTCATATTGCCTCGCCCCATTATACTGAGCGATAAAGATCCCTGCTCCCGAATAAAAGCCATACATAATGAGCACAAAAATAAACTGCAAGCGCCCTGCGATCCCCACCGCAGCCACCGCAGCATCCCCCAGCGTCGATATCATCACCGTATCGACCATCACCAGCGAATTGGATATCAAATTTTGTATAATGATCGGCATCGCCAATGCGATCAGCAGATGATAAAGCTCCCGATATGGCCTGTCCTCTCTTGGTATCATCGTCATATGATCCTTTCCGTCTTGTTTTTAATCCAGCACGATCTCTTTGTCGAGCATATAGAAAGTATAGATCGCAAAGGCAACGAGTGCCCTCTACCCTTCTAAGATCTTATCAAGTATTCTTCAAAACTCTCTGCTTTGGATATTCGATGATACCATTTTACCATAGATTTAGTACTTTTACATTCAGTTTTTATCCCTTCCCCTTTGATAGACAGACCGGGATCGATCTTATGGCGCTCGATCTGTCTAAAGAGGACCCATTCTCTTTTAACAAATTGCTCTTTTTTGTAAAAAGTTGAAAATATTCACTTATAAAACAAATTTTTTGTTCGATAAAAGATTAAGCAACTAATTTATGGTAAGATATTATAAGGGATACTACTTCAAGACTTGATTTTGACAGAAATTGAACAGATGATACATAATAGGTCAGCTATGTTTAAGAGTATCAATATTATAGTAAAAGATGGAGGAACAAGTGAAACACAAAAGAACAAAATCATTATTATGGATCCTATGCCTTGTGATCAGCATCGTTAATTTTTCACAATGGCAGATCTTTGCAGAACGATCTCCCGAATTTGACCCGTCAAAGGCTCAATCGATAGAGATCGTACAAGAGCCGAAGCAGAAAGAATATTTGTATCGATATGAAAAGGAAACCATCGATCTGGATGGGCTTATCGTAAAGATCAACTATCAGGACGGAACTTCCAAGGAGATCCCTGCTTCCGAATTTGATCAATATGGGATCACGACAGAGCCAAAACAGGGATCCAGACCTACTTCAAGTACTTCTAATCTTGTGGTATCGGTAAATGGGATCCGATCCACACCGATTTCTTTGGAGATGGTATACAGCTATACAAGTTGGGTATGGCTAGATAGCATCAAAGGAGACACCGAGGCAAATACGGTAGTTGGTTCAGTAGTGGTCAACAAATATCTGGCATCTAATCCAAGTAAAGATGTTCCTACAAGTGTCAAAAATCTAAAATACCCTGTCATCATAAAAATCATTGATTCACCGGATAATTTCTTACGCACAGGCGATCTGGTCGTCAAATCGATCAATGGTCAAAATAAAATCGTGACTACTCGTTTGATCACGGGTTCTCAAAACTGGGGAATAATTCGTCTAACTTCAACTTTTGGTGGAATCACAGACCCAAACGTAAATACAGTAGATAACGCTGAGTTTATATACAGACCTGTAGTTAAAAAAACTTTTTCAAAGATCAAATTGGAGCTTCCAGATCTGATCGGCGAGGTCCCATCCGAAACGATCCTTTCAGAAAAGATCGAGGCGATCGATAGCGAGGACAATACAGCCGTTGATAAGGCAAGAATTGAATTGAATGAGCCCAATGAATTTTTTGAGATCCAAAACGGAAAGCTGATCGTCAAAAAAGGCAAGACGCTTCTACCGGGTGCTTACGCTTTTGAGCTCAAGGCAAATTATACAAATTATGAAGAGAAGATCGGATCCTTCACCTTGAAAGTCGGAGAAAAACAGCAAAATACTCCTTCTTCTTCGACCACATCACCGGTAAGGCCGGATCCCGGCGGCAAGGCAACTCCTCCGGCAGTATCTCCAACACCGATCGAACCCAAGCCAAAGGAAAACCCCGTACAAAAACCTTCTCTTGTCTCTGACAAGGATCATTCCCGATCGTCTGTAAGACCCGATAATTCAGAGTTGATCGGTGAAGATGGTCTACCGCTCGACGGAATGGATCCTCATCGTAAAGAAAAAGTGGATGCTGCTTCAAAAGAATCATCCCATTCTAAAGTGATGGGGACCGACAAGATCCTGCATGCTCCAAAAACAGGAGTTCAAGCCTCTTCTTTCGTCAAAGGATTCCTTGTATATGGTACCGTGGGATCGCTCATGATATTGGCGGTCGATCTGCGAAATGACCGAAGACGAAAATAGGATCCGCTTATAGGATACACAAATCGTCAGGGCATCGATACTGACCTCTTTAACGGATCCGTTTATAACGCCCGGAGCATCCGGTGATCAATTTTCCCTGTATATCGAAAAATAGCATTTTCACCGGATCTCTATAGGCGTTTTAAGATATCCATTCAAATCTTGGGTCATAACGGATCAAAAGTATCTGAAATTTTTGTTAAAACTTTTAATCGGATTGATAGTAATAGGACCAATACGACTGATAATCGAATAAAAAAGACCAAACCTATGTATTGAACGCTTGCGCGATCCGACACATCGTTTTGGTCTTTTTCTTGTCCCTTCTGCTTTTTTAAGGCTGATCCAGCACGATCTCTTTGTCGAGCATATAGAAAGTATAGGTCGCAAAGGCAACGAGTTTGTCGTCTTGGTCATAGACCTTGCCTTCGTAGACCCCTGTCGCTTTCCCTTGATTGACCTGCTCAACGACCGCATGGATCTTGCCCTCTTTTGCCGCACGGATAAAATTCATCTTTCCCTCCAGCGTCACCGAGGACTTGCCATAGGTCTTTGATGCGATCCCTGCCAGAGTATCCGCCAAAGCATAGTACACTGCCCCATGCAATCCTTTGCTGAAATTGGTGTATTCCTCTTGGATCTCCAGCTCTCCTTTGGCATAGCCAAGACCCACATCGGTCACCACGATGCCGATATGTCTAGCAAAGGCATTATTCGCCATAAAATGATCCGCTAATTTTTTATAATCCATAATCATCCCTTCTTTGATCTCGAATGTTCTTTAACGATCCATTCTTCTATTTTTGAATCTCATACCCAAAATTCCATTTATTCAAAATACATTTCAATGACCCGATCTATTCGCCCGATACGGTGATATGATCCAAGATGATCGCCTTCGGTGTGATCGAGTATTTTCGTGCTTCGAGCTCTTTTGAAAAACGCATCTTATCCTGGATCTTAAAGATATTCTCCGAGATCGCGCCGCCCGTTATAAATCGCACTTCACCATCTTTCACCCATTTTGCCAGACGGAATTCTCCGCCAAAATCGCCCGTCGTCGGATCCATCAAAAAGGATGAGAATGCAAGGATCTCGATATATTCCCCTTGCAGATAAGATCCCAATGGATTTTTCCCGCCATCCATCTCAAAAGTGCTACAGCTTCCAATATGTTCGATCCCCATATAATGACTGTATCGAGCGGAGGTTCTCAAATTTTGAAGCTTGCCCGCTTCATACATCGTATAGGCGGACAATATCTTGCCCTCATCATCCACCGGCTTGGCGTAGATCGAATTTTCCAAAGCCGGATCTATTCGGATAGTCAGCTTTTCCTCCGCATCCGGCGATAAAAAGTTCTCATGTAGCTTCGCCCGACTCGCCCCCTGATAGATCCGGCTGTCACTCGCCTGATCCACATAGAAGAAGAAAAAATCGTCCACTGCATCTCCGCTGATGATGACCCTTTGGTCTTCCAGCTTAGGATTGCGCACTGCACGGCTTCTTCCATCCGTCTCCATCAACTGTTTATCGACGATCTTTTCGATCTCTTTCACATCGATATGAGTCAGATAGTATCCGTTGAAAATCTCGACCGGCTCTATGCCCTCATTGGAATCCGTTACGATCTCGAAGGTAAATTCGCCATAAGGATATCGCACATCTGTCCCTTTGGATGTCAACACATGACGATGCCCTTCGATCGCAAAGATCTCACAGGAATTGACCCTTGAAGCGTAGGGATATTCTTTGTAGATCGTCCGATGGATCTCGTCATAACACTCTTTGAGATCTTTCTTGTTCTCAAAAGCTCGGATCTTCATCACATCTGGATCCTCATTGCTCGGCAGGTCATACCATTTGTTTTTGACAAAGCCTGCGCTAAAGATCGCATCCTCGATCTTTTGGCGGATCTCTTCCACCGAATCGGAGATCCCAAGCAAAAAGGATGCATCCCCTTTATACTTTTCCCCATTCTCCAAAAAATCCACAAAAACTCGGACCTGATATTCCTGCACATCCGCACAGCGATTCATATCCAAACGATCTTTTATAAAGAATAATTCTGTCGAAGAATAGCTTTTCTCCGTGATCGTCCATGCCGAAATGTCTTGACGATCCAACAATTTTTTGATCTGATCTATCATTAGCTCAATCTCCCCCTCGCTTTGATATAAGAGCCTCCTGTGGAGGTTTTGACCCATTCTTTCCACCCTTTGCCGCAATAGCCTGAGCCGGAAAGCACCAAGCCCGGCGAGACCATCGAGATCGACTCGAGCAGCTCCGGCACATAGCCGGTCAGATAGACGGGACTGACGATATTGCCTGTCAGCTTGCCATCCACGATCTCTCTTCCTTTTGATGCGACACATTGGATCCCCCAGTTTTTCGGATCCTCCATCCCGGACGAAAAACCTTCGAGAAGGTATCCGAACTCGATCGAAGCGATCATCTCGTCCAAAAGATCCGTTCCCTCCTCAAAAAATGTGTTGGTCATCCTCGTGTATGATTTGCGCTTGTAACTCTCCCGTTTTCCGTTGCCTGTCGGTTCGATCCCAAGCAAAAGAGCGGATAGTTCGTCACACATCCCATGCCGGAGGATCCCTTTTTGGATAATGACGGTATCTTGACCCAAATTCCCCTCATCATCAAAAAGATAGCTCGATACTTCATCACATGCCGTCGCGCCATCATGCATGATCACCTTATCGGATGCCACGCGCACATTCATATATTCCTGCCCCTTCGCACGATCTTTTACATACATATCCATCTCCGCACCATGTCCAAATGCCTCATGAGCGATCAGTCCGGTAAAGTCCGGATCACAGATGATATCATATTCGCCCGGCACCACCTTCTCCGCGCTTAGAAGTTCCACCGCACGAGATGCCGACTGCTCCGCTAATTGTTCCAGCACATCCGCCATCTCCAGACCGCAAAGCCCCGATCTGCTGATATGATCTTCCTGTGTGTTCTTATCGTCCGATGCGATCGCATAGCCAAGTGCGATGGCGTAACCATAACTCTGATAAAGATCCTTGTTTGTCGATAGGAAGATCTTGTTGACCTGTGTGACGGAAAGCCTCAGTATGAGCTGGACCACCTGCGGATATTTTGCCTTGACACTGTCATGGATCTGGCTCATCTTGTCGATAATGAGCTTCGGACTTTGCTCCTCAAACGGGATTTGCACCTCTCCGACATGAAAGATCTCCGCCTTTTCATCCTTCGGCGCCTTCGGATACTCGACTGCCTGATGATGTTTCAGAAAAGCCTCCCGATCCTCTCTTGCGATCTCCCGAACCCTATTGCATACGGCTTCAACATCCAAGTGATTGAATGAATACTCGCTAAAACCGCTGTCTTGAAAAACACGCACCACAAAACCGCGCTCCGAATCCGGCGACGGCTTGAGCTGTATCCCGCTCGTTTGCACTGAATAATTTTTGCCCGAAACATCCGTCCCTAAGATCGATACATACGAAAATTCCTTCGCCAAAATATCAATGATCTTTTTCAGCTCCGCTTTCTTGCCTAACAAAAATTCCGATGTTTTTAATTTCATCCACTACCTCCCGTTCACTTCATCCTTCCGATCATAACTTGATCTCACTCTCAAAGAGAGCCGATCTCAGCTTTTGTTCTTTTATCTAAATTTTATTTCAAGATCTCTAAAGATCATTTTATCCCTCCACAAATTCGTGGTTCAATAGCGGAATGATATGGATCACCGGTTCCTCATAAGGATGATGACTTCGCACGATGTCGATCGCCTCCTGCACCCGATCGTAAGGACATCGAACCTCCAATTTATATTCCTCGGCTCGGGAGATCTCTCCGATCTTCCCTTCGTACGGATCGCTCCCTTCCTCCGGCATCCAGGTGCCGATGATCTTAGCATAGGATGACACATAAGAATAACGCCCCACCCGACAAGCACCCATTTCGGAAAGCTTTGACAATAAAGTTTCCAAACAGCTTTCGGGTGTAAAGATCTCCAATTTGACCTGTTTCATGATCTTGCCTCCCTTTCCATAAAAGCCTCCAAAGCATCGCCTTCCACAAGCCGATAGCTCTGATCCAGCAGCTCTTGGACTTCCAGAATGTCCGTACTGCTGTCCAGTACGATCGACAGCCAATGTTTTTTGTTCATATGATAAGCAGGAAAATAATGCTTCCGGTCGATCCGCTCCGGGATCCGCTTCGGATCTGCCTTTACATTCAGCACATCGACCTTGCCATCCCTGTCGATCCCAAGTGCACGATATTTTATATGCATAAAGATGCCATACCATTTCTTTGCCTTCGGCGTTCGGATCGTGCAATAGGACAGATCGTCCCAAGGATAGTCCGGTATGCTCCGATGCTTTTCAAGCACATAGTCGAGCAATTTTTCACGCAGATGGGTCGGCTCAAAACAATGCGCCACCATATCCTCGATCAGTCGATCCACTTCTTCACGGATCTGTGTCACAAAACCGCCTTCCGCCGATCGAACAAAAAAAGGCAAATATTCCTCCCCTGCCTCATAGACCCGTAGCTCCATCCGATCCCGATCGATCCGGATCGATATGCTAAAATTCGGATCCTCGAGCTCACGTTCCAGGCAATATCCTTCTTCCCTATGCTCAAAACCATACTCCAGCGCCTTCTCGCTCCGAAAAAGATATTTGTCAAAAATCTCCTGATAAAGCATTTCCTCCATCCTTCTCTAATCGATCCTTTTTACCATAGCTTCATTATATCAGATAGCAAATCAAAGTTCAAAAACTTCCGATACACAAAATTTGGATCCGCCCTCCTCCTAAGCGGGCGGAAGACCTTCCAAAAAGTAGAAGACCTACCGGCGTTCCCAGATCCTTCCTCTCGTGGATAAGTCCTTGATACAGCCGGGATATGTGGCGGATAAAGCTCATAGTCTGTTGCTGAAAGAGATCCTTTCATTCTGAACAACCCTTCTGTACAAAAAAGCGGCTCCTTTCAGAACCGCTTCGTCGTTATTCTTTGGATCTTTTGCTAGAATCCTTCACGCTCGATCAATTGATACATCAACGCATTACAGATCGCAGCCGCAACATTGCTTCCGCCCTTACGTCCTCTTGCAACGATGTACGGAATGCCGGATCCCATAATAAGCTCCTTGGATTCTACGACATTGACAAAGCCCACCGGTACTCCGATGATCAGCTCCGGCTTGATCTTTCCTGCTTTGATCATCTCATCCAGTGCGATCAGTGCAGTCGGCGCATTACCGATCGCAAAGATCAGCGGCTTATCGATCTTGGATGCCTTTTCCATCGACACGATCGCCCTCGTGATGCCTCGCTCCTTCGCCTCTTTTGCAACATCTTCATCTGCGATAAAGCATTCTACCGAGCCGCCGAGTTTTTTGAGCGACGGTTTGCTCACGCCCGATTTTGCCATATTGGTATCGGTGATGATGACGGCTCCGTTCTTCAGTGCACGAAGTCCCGCCTCTACCGCATCATTCGAAAACGCAAGATTATATAAATATTCAAAGTCCGCTGAAGTGTGGATAACTCTCTTCAAAACCGCTTCTTGTGTCGGATCAACTACAAAATCCGGATGCTCGTCACGAATGATCTGAGTGATGATCTCAAAGCTTTTTTTCTCGATCTCATTCGGCGCCACAATATCAAACTTCATTTTTCACTCTCCCTTCAAATTCTTTTATTTCAATACTTATACCAATTTATAGGAAAACAAAACTGTCAAAAAAACAATTTATTTTTTTGTGATTTCATCTTGACTTTTCGCTTATGTTTTGCTTGTCTTTTTAATGAAAATTCTATCCAAAAGTTATACACATAGTTTTCCACATTTTTTCGTTTTTAAGTAACCAACTGATGGATGCGGGTCACTTCCGTGAAACGTTGTTTTATCCTTCAAAGTCGAGCATATAGTCTGCCGAGATGATATAGATCGGATTATTTGCCATCATCATATTATAGCCGCCGATCTTTTTGGATCTCGCGGAGGAAATGCTGACA
The DNA here is from genome assembly GCA_030532705.1 of Peptostreptococcaceae bacterium. Lineage (GTDB taxonomy): Bacteria > Bacillota > Clostridia > Peptostreptococcales > Filifactoraceae > JAUNKE01. The sequence continues at coordinate 29,298 of JAUNKR010000009.1, read as the reverse complement.
TATTCGACATTTTCAAAAGGTTCCTGTTCCAAAAGCTGATTGGCTTCGGTGAGCGATTCCAGCGTGATGGTATTGATCACAAAACGGATGCTCTTTTTTGAGTAACGGCTCTTATCCGCAAGCTGCTCATATTTTTTGCGGTGGATCGCCACGATCTCATCGATGATCTTGCCCATATTTTTGCCTGAACCGCCGATAAATACTTTGTCTGCCGGCTCCCAGTCCTGCATCCCTTCGGGCGCTTTGGCAAAGCTGAGGCGGATATTATAGATGCCGAGTCGCTTTTGGTTCAGCTTGACAAGCTCGTAAGCATCTTCCTTCTGCTCGACCGCATAGACCCATGAACGATTGGCACGTTTTGCCATTTCAAGCGTGACCGAGCCGGTCCCCGCACCGATATCATATACGATATCATCGGGCTGAATATTCAGCTTGGCAAGCGACACATGACGGATCTCTTCCTTCGTCATCGGCGCATTGCCACGCTCAAGATCTTCATCTCGGATAAAGGAATTCGGATCTGCCGCCGCTTCATTCTCGATCAAAATAACGGCAAGCTCCGAGATCTCTCGTTCCATTATGTCGACCGGAGAACCGCAGTAGATCTTTTCGCTGTCGCTGCCCAGATCTTCACCGACCGTGATCTTCAAATGATCCATGCCGGCAACATGCAATTCCCGGCAAATGTCTTTGACCTTGGCTTCTCCGCCTGTCAGCGCAAAGACACGCTTATTGTAAGTGGCAAGCGCGACCAGATTTGTCGATCGTCCATGCGCCGAAGAGAGCACCACATCCTCAAATCCGCTCCCGAGTTTAGCAAAGAAATATTGCATCGAGCTGATGCCGTTGATGATCACGATCTCGATGTCGGTGCCCCGAAGCCCCCGGGAGATCGTCTTTGCCAAACTGTAAAAGCCGGTATCTCCGGAAACCATCACGACCACATCTTCCGAACTTTCCTTGATCATCGGTACGATCTCGCTCACTTTGAAAGAGATGATCTCCTTCAAAATATTTTCCAGACCCATCCCGATGCGTGCCGTCGTATAGACCTTGTCGGCTGAAGTCAGAATATCGCGCGCCTCGGCAGTCAAAAATCTTTCCTGACCGAGACCGACCCCGACGATCGTCACTTTATTAGCCATAGGACCTCCTATCCGATATCACCCTTCGCGATCGCTTCTGCCAGCTCTTTGGCGAAATAGGTGATCAAAATATCCGAACCTGCGCGATAGATCGATGTCGCAGACTCGCACATCACTTTGTATTCATCAATCAAGCCTGCTTTTGCGGAAGCTTTGATCATCGCATACTCTCCGCTGACGGAATATGCTGCGATCGGCACATCAAAACGATCCTTCGCTCGACGTATGATGTCAAGGTAGGACAGCGCCGGCTTGACCATCACGATGTCCGCCCCTTCTTCCAGATCCAGCGTGATCTCCCGCATCGCCTCATCGCTGTTGTGATAATCCATCTGATACTGCTTACGATCTCCAAAGCTCGGTGCTGAACCTGCCGCATCTCGGAAAGGACCGTAGAAAGCGGAGCAATATTTTGCCGAATAGCTCATGATCGCTGTATTTTGGTAGCCATTTTTGTCTAACAAATCTCGGATCGCTCGTACTCGTCCGTCCATCATATCCGACGGTGCGACCATGTCCGCTCCCGCCTGCACCTGTGAAAGCGAGATCTTCGCAAGCACTTCGATCGTCTTATCGTTATCAACATAGTCTCCGTCAAGGATCCCGCAATGCCCATGCGAAGTGTACTCACACATGCAGGTATCCGCGATGATATATGCTTCCGGAAATCTCTTTTTGATCTCATAGATCCCTTTTTGCACGATCCCGTCATGCGCATGTCCGGATGAACCGCAAGGATCTTTATGATCCGGCACACCGAAGATCATAAAACGAGTGACGCCCTTCTCCATCGATTCCTCGATAAATTCATGCACTCGATCCACGCTGTAGTGGAACTGTCCGTCCATGCTGCCGATCGGCGTCTTGATATTTTCTCCATCTTTCACAAAGAACGGATAGATCAGCGAATCCTTTGAGATCTTTGTCTCACGCACCATACGGCGAATCGAATCATCCATACGCAATCTTCTTGGTCTTTTTATCATTTTGCTACCTCTATTACCTTTTCTATCAGCGAATCCAGCGTCGCTTTTTCCGCCACATCAATTTTCATACCATATTCTCTTGCCTTCTCTGCCGTCACATTCCCGATACAGATCGCATGTACATTGGCAAAATCCATCGGGAGTGCCTTGGTAAAGCCCTCGACCGTTGATGCCGAGCTGAATACCGCATAGTCGATATTCTCCATATCCTTCTCCAAAAAGTCTTCCATCGGATTTTTGTAGATCGTATCATACACCTGGACCTCACGGTAGGCGATATTATTCTCCCGAAGCACACCCGGCAAAATATCGGTCGCCATGCGTCCACGGATCAGCATCACACGCTCATTCGGCAGAATATCCTTGACCAAGCCTTCTGCCAGATGGCTCGATTCATACACATCCGGCATATAGTCCACGATCAGTCCTCTTTTTTCGAGCAGTTTTTTGGTCTGCTGTCCGACTGCCGCGACCTTTACACCATACAGCGTTCGGATGTCGAGCTTGTTATCATAGAGCTTTTGGAAAAATTTCTCGACTCCGTTCGGGCTGGTGAACACCGCATAGGCATAGTTTTTCATGTCGAACATCGCATCGACGAAGTCCTCGTTCTCCGGAAGGATCACGGTCTCGATACATGGGAACTCGACCACTTTTGCGCCCTGCTCCCTCAATTTATCGGAAAGCTGTCCCGCCTTTTCCTTCGGACGTGTCACGAGAATGGTCTTGCCGATCAGAGGTTTGGTCGTAAACCAGTCCATATCCTGACTGAGCCCTGCCACCTTGCCGACGATCGTGATCGCCGGGCTTTCGATGTCCGCTTCACGCACCTTTTTATAGATCGTACCGACAGTCGCTACGACCTTGCGCTGAAAAGAGGTCGTGCCCTTTTCGATCGTTGCCGCCGGCATCTTCGGATCCATCCCCGCTTCGATCAATCCGTCCATCAGCTCACAAAGCGCCGTCAGTCCCATCAAAAATACCAAGGTCCCTTTGTGCTCCACGAGCGCCTTATAGTTGATGTCCACTTTTTGTCCGGCTTTCGCATGCCCGGTGATGATATGAAGGCTCGATGTCAAATTGCGATGCGTTACCGGGATCCCGGCATAAGTCGGTACCGAGATCGCCGACGTGATCCCCGGAACCACTTCATAGGGGATATTATTTTCGATCAGAAGTTCCAATTCTTCCGCGCCGCGACCGAACAAGAAGCTATCCCCGCCCTTGAGTCGCACCACGCGTTTACCTTCCTTTGCCTTGTCCAAAATGATCCGATTGATCTCTTCCTGTGGGACGGGATGATGGCTCATCTTCTTCCCCACATTGATCTTTTCGGCATTTTGCGGTACCAAGCTCATCACCTCGGGGCTGACCAGACGGTCGTAGATTACGACCTCCGCCTCCTCGATGCGTTCCTGCCCCTTGATCGTCAACAGTCCTCTGTCGCCCGGCCCTGCTCCCACCAGTGAAACAAAACCCTTTTTCACATTCTCATGATTTTGCATAATTACATCCTTTACGCTTTTGATTTTAATTCCCGAGCGAGTGTGATGCCAAGTTTTTCCGCCTCGTCGATCCTCGCCGTTTTTGCTCCCTTGTATATATTCAGCGGACAAATATTGCCCCGCTCCGCTTCATTTTTATAATGCTCAAATTCTTCTTCCCGAACATACAGCCCGCTAAGTATGAGCTGATCCCCGTCGATCCTTGCGTATGCCGCGATCGGTGCCGAGCAACCGCCATTGAGCTCTTTGACAAAAGCCCTCTCGCAGGAACTCGTGATAAAGGAGTCCTCGTCGTGAAAGACTTTCAGGATCTCTTTGGGAAAATCCGCACGGCCCTGAACGGCAAGCACTCCCTGACAATTTGCAGGGATGATCTGATCCGTCGAGAAAGTCCCGCTGATTCGATCATCCAATTTCAAACGTTTCAGCCCGGCCGCCGCGAGGATCAAAGCCGAATACTCCCCTCGATCGAGCTTCTCCAATCGGGTCAAAACATTCCCTCGGATCGGCTTGATGTCAAAGGTCGGAAACAGTCTTCGAATCTGGATATTTCGCCTTGCCGAAGAAGAACCCAGCGGCAATTTGCCATCCAGCTCCTTGCCCTTCGGCAACACCAGAACATCGCATGGATCCTCTCTTTTCCCCGTGGCTACGATCGGGATGCGCTCATCGATCTCCATCGGCATATCCTTAAAACTGTGCACGGTAATATCCACTTCATTTTCAAGCAAAGCGCGATCAAGTTCCTTGACAAAAAGTCCTTTGCCGCCGATCTTGTCCAACGTCTTATCCAAAATGAGATCACCTGTTGTCTTCATCGGCACGATCTCCACGATGATGCCCGGATCATATTTTGTGATGCAGTCGGCTACCATCTGCGTTTGAATCAATGCCAGGCGGCTGTCTCTCGTTCCAATTCTAATTTTTTTCATTTTATCCTCTTTTTGGGGTTAAATTCAATCGGTCCAGCGCTTCTCGGATCACCTCCGCCGAACGTCTCACATAGCGATGATCCGTCCCGTCACCCACGATACCGACGCTAAGGTTTTCGCCCAGCCAGGTCGCCGGGAAGAAATAGCTGCTCTCATCCTTCTTATCCGCCACGCTGACAAAGATCTTGCGATCGCAGGCTTCATTGTACACTTGGTGGTTGACTTCCCGATCATCCGTTGCCGTCACAGCGATCACTGCGCCTTCCAGATCACCCGGCTCATAGCGTCGATCGATGACCTCGATGCTGCCTCGATACTCTGGCATCAATTCATCCTCCCAGTCCAAGATCCCTGCCATTTTAAGATTATTGCTCGCATTAGGCGAGATCACACGAACTTTGGTACCATAGCTGAGCAATGCCTTGATCCGCCTTCGTGCGATGTTCCCGGATCCGATCACGGTCACGATCTTGTCTTTGAGATCCAAAAAGATCGGAAATCGAGGTACATTCTCAAAGCTGACCTTCGGTACCGTCACTTCGCTCATCTCCTGCTCTTGGATCGTGCTCTCAGCATCGATCGCTCCTTTACCCGATGCTTTATCCGGATGATCGCTCATCCGCTCGGAAGGATCTTTTCGATATTGCTGCACCTGTTCTTTCAGTGCCGAAAGCGAAAAATCTTCACCTTCTTGCTGCGCCAAAAATCTTTTCAGCTCCACCACTGTCGCCGATGCCATCTCGATGATCGGATCGGTCCTCTTGTCGATCTCTTCCTGCGGTCTTCGGATCACGATCGCCTTCACATTGGCAATGCGACAAGCTGAGAGTTTTTCGTAATAACCGCCCGACTCACCCGTCTCCTTCGTGAGCAAAAAATCCGCGCCGATCATCTCCAGCATACTCGCATTGACCTCTTCCGTAAAAGGACCTTGCATACAGATGATGTTCTTTTTCTTATAGTCATTGTCCATGGCGATCTGAAGCGATACCATATCCGGCAGGATCCGAGGGAACAGTCGCTCCTTATAGTCCTTGACCGCCGTGTATTTCGGCAGGTCCTTGCTCCCCGTCGTCAGCAGTACCCTGCCTTCTTTCTCGTTCATGATACGGATCGCATCCTCCTGGTCCTGAGCCCAGAGGATCACATCTTCGTAGGCTTTGGCATCCTGATTTCCTCGCAAGATCCGAAGATACGGTTTTTGGACGCTTTCGCAAGCCTTCACGATATTCTTGCTGACCTCGACCGCATAGGGATGGGTCGCATCGACCGCAAGATCCGCCGAAGCGATCAGCTTTTCCATTTCCTCGATACGCAGTCTGCCCTCCAGCAGATGAACATTTTTTTGGGTCAGACTCTCTTCAAAAATACATTTGCCATATTCGGTCGCCACGGTGACAAAAAGCTCATGCCCCTGCTCCGCAAGCAGATTTGCCGTCGCCTTCCCCTCCGACGTTCCCGCAAAGATCACGATCTTCATTTTCGATATCCTCTCGGTGTGACCAGCTTTCCATTGATGATCTGCGTGCTCTCGTTTCCGATGATCACTGTCGTAAACATATCCACTTTCGCTTCACGAAGCTCTTGCAAAGTCAGTACGGTATGTTCTTCCTCATCTCGTCCGATATTGCGCACATAGCCGCATTTGGTATCCGGCGATTTGTGACGCATCATGATGTCACAAGCTTTTTGCAGATAATCCGCTCGCTTCATGCTTGACGGATTGTAAAGGGCGATCACAAAATCTGCCGCTGCCGCCATCTCCAGACGTTTTTCGATCTTCTCCCAAGGCGTGAGCAGATCGCTCAGGCTGATCACTGCAAAGTCATGGATCAGCGGTGCACCCAATACCGCACCTGCCGAACTCGCCGCCGTGATCCCCGAGATCACTTCGATGTCGAGCTCCGGATGATCCGCTGCCAATTCATAGATCAGACCGGCCATCCCATAGACCCCCGCATCTCCGCTGGAGATCATCGCCACCGTATTGCCGGCAAGCGCCGACTCGATCGCCATCTCACAGCGCTTCACTTCCTGCTTCATCGGCGTTTGGATCAGCTCCTTCCCCGCGATCACATCCCCAAGCAGATCCACATACAGATTATATCCGGCGATCACATTACACTCTTTGATCGCATCCATCGCCTTCGGCGTGATCTGCGAAAGTTCCCCCGGTCCGGTTCCAATAACATATATTTTCATACTTACCTCTTTCCATTATTAGCTTTATCACTTCTTCAAATATTCGTTCATCACCTTCATCACTGCCAGGATATTACTTGCCTGCTCCGACGAAACCATAAACTTTGTCTTATCATCCGAAAACTTCGCCTGATACTGATAAAAAGATTTGTTCAATACGAAGCTTTCCAAATTTGTCATATCATAAGCGAAAGGTTTTTCCTTCGATTCACGAATAAACTTCCCACCCGCGATCTTAAACGATACCCCCGATACCGCCGACCCGACATCCAATGTGATCTCATCCAAATTCTGAGGGAAATTTTCTCCAAGCTGATATTTTGAAAAATGCTCCAGCAACAGATCCGTATCCCGTCGATCATCCGGCAGTTCAAAAGTATACTTCTTATCCTTTGTCAGCAATGTAATAAACATCATCACCGGATTCGGTTCAAAATATCCTCTCACACAGATCTTCCGGATCGAAGCAAAAGGAATATCCACCTTACCCTCTTTTTTGGTTTCCATCTCCAATCCGCTGTCCGTCAATGCGACCGACATCACCTTGTCCCCTCCGAAAAGACCTTTCAAAAATCCACCTGTACTGTTTTCCAAACCAAGCTTCTTCATCCCAAACTCCCTTCAAATAAATATGACCGATCCATACTACGCTTACGGAAACATCAGCTGTGCCGCTTTTTTCTGGATCTTTTGTACCACATCCTGCACCTCATTATAAAAATCGATATAAGGCTTGATGTCCTCCTCTTCGATATCCCCATATTCAATATCATTATACATTGTATTCAACAGATCATCCAATCGAGAATGCAGATCATCCAGCTCCTTATCCCTGATCACGACATCCTTGTAACTGTCATAATAGACCTTAAGCTCCAAACAAAGAGAGATCAGCTTCGGAATATGATCCTTAAACTCCTCCATATCCGCAAATCCGTCCTCGATATTCTCCTGCAAAAAGAAATTCTCCATCTCCAAATACATATAGCGAAACAGAGCATTTATCCGCATAAAATACTCTTCCACGATCTTTTTACGAAAAGCATCGTCGGCCCCCTTCTTCTCAAAGTTTGCCTTCAGCCATGTCTGAAACCAAAATGTAGCACTCGCCACCACGATCGAAACCATCGCCGGAACAACAACATTTACAAAACTCATCTCTTTCATAGCCTCCCCCTTTGCCATAAGCTACCATTCCAAAACACAGTCCCACAAAACCGATACAAGATCCTTTGCCGAAACCATATTCCTTCTTAATCGAGGAGCGTGTTGACGAAAGGTGATTTTGTGAGAGAATTTCACACATTTTGCACTAAGCGAACAAATCCGTCCAAAGAATACCTATGGAACGCAATGCGTTCATTCCTTAGGCCCTCTCCCCCGGAGCGTGTTACTCTCCCAAGCGTTTTAGCGGAAGAATTTCCATCACAGTACCAGAAATATCTTAGAATGCCTTAGGCATTCTTACCTTATTCATTCTTCACCAAGGAGCGTGTTACTCTCCCAAGCGTTTTAGCGGAAGAATTTCCATCATTTATCGCTAAGCGCACAAAACATGCTTGCAAAGCAAGTCGCTTGTCGACATTTTGCTTTGCGTTTTGAAGCGTGCGACTTAAATGATAAATTCTAGAGCGGTTAGCAAGGAGAGGAACACGCGACCCTTCTCAAGCCTTATCACCTACAGTCAACCGCGACGACCCATTCTAGAGCGGTTAGCAAGGAGAGAACTCCCTGACAACAATTCCTTAGAATGCCTTAGGCATTCTTACCTTATTCATTCTTCACCGAGGAGCGTGTTTCTCTCCCAAGCGTTTTAGCGGAAGAATTTCCATCATTTATCGCTAAGCGCACAAAACATGCTTGCAAAGCAAGTCGCTTGTCGACATTTTGCTTTGCGTTTTGAAGCGTGCGACTTAAATGATAAATTCTAGAGCGGTTAGCAAGGAGAGGAACACGCGACGACCGCCATTGTCATCCCATCTTTTTTGGTCTTCTCCACAAACACCTGCGCTTTATGATCTTCTCCCAGCTTTTTGACCAGCGCCAGCACTGCCGCTCTTTCGCAGACATTGTCCACGCCCGTCACCGAACTGACCAATTTGGAAGGTACAAAGCGATGCGATGTGAAATGCTCCGCTTTTTCCAGCTCTTTCGCCTTAAAAAAATCAAGGCTTATCTTCGTATCCTTCTTTTCTTGTTCATACAGGTCATGAAATGCCTGTTCATCTGCTTTGAGATCGATACTGTTGATCGAATAGATCGCCTTGCGATGGATATGGTGCATCGACAACATCTCCTCATAAAAAGCGATGAATTCTCCGCTATCCTTGCCACGCCTTGCGCCCATTCCGACAAAAAACTGTTTGGGCACGATGTGAAGATGATCCCCTTCGATCGTAAGCGGTGAGATCAAGGCCCTCGGCAGATCCTTCGTTTCCTCAAGAAGCTCTCGGATCCTTTCGATATTCAGCTCCCCATATTCATACAACATAAAATGAGGATATTTTTTTGCAAGTTCTGCACATTCCTTCGCCGGTGCGATCAATGCGACCTTTCGATCCTCGAGTATCGCCGATGCGATCGGTGCAATGCCCCTTGTATCAGCGATCTCAAAACCTTTTTCCACTGCCCAGGAGTCGATCGCTAATTTGTTGTTGATGTCGGTCGCTGTCGTCAGAACGAGCGTACTTCCCAGATCCTCTGCAAGCCTTTTGGCAAGTGCATTTGCTCCGCCGATATGCCCCGACAACAGCGGGATGACGAATCGTCCCAGCTCATCCATCACCAGAACCGCCGGATCCTTGTCTTTTTTCACGATATATTTGGCGATCCCCCGCACGGCGATCCCCGTCGCCCCGATGAACAAAAGCCCATCCGCCTCATTCCATGCAAGCTCACAAAACGCATCCAGCGACTTTCGCCCGATCTTGGACGGCTCGTCGCCAAAAAGCTCGTCATAGATGCGAGGTGACAAAAACTCCTCGACTTTTACATCGCTACAAAAATTATTATAAAGCGCCGACTTCACTTTCTGCTGAAGGGATGCTCCTTTTTTCGTAAATGCGATCGTATAAAATTTCATAGTCCTCCATTATAAAGACCCGGCGAGAGCAAAAAGCGGATGCTCCGTCACGATCGGATCTTTGATTTCTATTCTTCTGCTTATCCAAGCCAAACGATCTCAAAATTTATAATGACTATGATCTTTCGATCACGATCTTTTGTTTTTCGGCATCGACGATCGCCTTGGCACCATATTGCATCAACATTTTTGGATAGGCATGCCCAAAGTTCACATTGTAAACGATCGGGATCTTCTCATCGACGACCTCTCGATACATCTGTTTGTATTCTTCATAAAAAACTTCATTCTGCGGCTTGCCGACCAAAATGCCCGCCAAGCTCTCAAAAATGCCCTGTGCTTTGAGCAGCTCCAGCATTTCCTTCAGCTTCTGCGGCTCCGGTCTTTCTTCGGAGGTTTCCAAAAACAAAATCGCGCTGTCAAATTCTTTCTTGTCCGGAAAGATCCGGTATCGCTCATTGATCTCCTTCTCCTCCGGATAGCGCTCCCCGACGATCAATTCGTAAAGACTCTCCAAACAGCCGCCGAGCAGATGACCTTCAAATCGCAAGCTTCCCTGCAACAGCTCATAGCCTTTGTCGTCCTTGTGTGATATGCGCTCGCAGTCGAGCTGAGACGGCGAAAAATCGGTGCGTTCCTCATACCATATCGGGCTTGGCGTAAATTCAAAAGGTCGATCCGTAAAAATATTCTCAAATGACGCCTTCGAATATGGGAGCATCTCCTTGCCCAGCTCCGCAAAACAGGTCAGCACGCTCAAACCGTAAAAAGTATTCAGCCCCAGCTTATATAGCATCAGATGATCGATCGTCGTGTCGGAATAGCCCATAAAAAATTTTGGATTCTCGCGAATGATCTTCTCCGCACGCTCGTTGAAAAGATAGGGTGCCAAACGGAAGGTATCGTCCCCACCGATCGCACAGAAAATCCCTTTGATTGATCGATCCTCAAAAGCCTTCAAAAGATCTTCGGCACGCTTCTCGGGATGATTTTTTACATACTCGATCCCCTTGAGCGCATGCTCCATATAGACGACTTCAAAGCCAAGTTCCCGAAGCCTTTGCGTCCCACGCTCAAGCTGATGCGAGCAAAAATCTTCGCCCAAAGTCCCGCTCGATAAACTCACAACGGCGATCTTGTCGCCACGATTTAAACGTATCATCGCTCCTCCTACATTCTTCTTCGATATTTTTGATGTTTGCTACTCGGTTTATCCGGGATCGTTCGTTCAATGTACCCTTTTTCCAGCGCCGGCTGCAAATAGTTCTTTCGAAAAGTCGGTTTGTGGGACAGACCCAAACGCTCCATGATCTCCAGAGCGGACAGGGTCTCTCCACCGATCGCCTCCAGCATTTTTCGGACCGGATCTTGGTCGCTATCTTGGTCGGTCTGCAGATCAAAAAGTTGAATTTCAGCCAAAGTATCTCTTATGATCTCAAGCATCAATGTGACAAAGGATGCCGAATCCGCTTTTTTGTCCGATTGAGCAAGCACATCGTAATATTGTTGTTGTCTTGATCGGATCAATTCTTCGATGGGTAGCCAGAAAAAAACTTCGTTCCAATTTCCTAAAAGAAGGCTGTGCCACATTCTTCCCATCCTGCCGTTCCCATCTTCAAAAGGATGAATGAATTCAAATTCATAATGAAAGACCGCACTTTTGATCAAGGGATGTATCCTGGATGTTTTGTACCATTTTAGAAGATCCTCTATCTGCTCAGGCACAAATTTTGCAGGCGGTGCCATATGGATCAATTTTTGCCCATCAAAGACGCCCACTCCACCGGAGCGAAAACGCCCGCTCTCTTTAATAAGATCACCCATCATCATTTGATGTGCTTTGAGCAGATCTTTTAGTGACAGCGGATCCAGTTTCAACATCATCTCATATGCCTGATAGGCGTTCTGCACTTCTTTGATCTCATTCGGATCTCCTAAGACACGCTTTCCCTTGAGGATCGCCGTGACCTGTTCGATTGAAAGAGAATTATGCTCGATCGCTAAGGAGGAGTGAATGGTCTTGATACGATTTTCCCGTCGAAGACGAGGATTGATCTGCATCTTCCCATGCATTGAGATACGTCCCAGCAATTCGCTGATTTCCGCAACAAGATTTACGATCTCATCCGTCATTGTAAATGGCGGCTTATAGCTATCCATCTTCACTCCTCCTTTCGATCCGTCTTCAATTTATTCTTTAGCGTCCGTTCCCTCTCTGAATTCATGGGTAAATTCCGGCGCATAGAGTTTGGAGCGCTCATATTCGTTGCCCAAAAATCCGCCGACGGTGATCAATGCGGTCTTGGTGATATTCTCTTTCTCCGCCGCCTTCGCCAGATTTTCGACGGTGGTCCGCACGATCTTCTGCTCCGGCCATGTCGCTTTGTACACGATGGCTGCCGGTGTCTGTGGCGGATAACCGCCTTTGATCAATCGCTCGGAAAGTTCTTCCAACATTCCCGTGCTTAGGAAGATGACCATCGTCGCCTGATGCGCTGCAAGAAGAGAGATCTCCTCCTTCGGCGGTACCGGTGTTCTGCCTTCCATCCTCGTCAAAATGACAGTCTGTGTCACATCGGGCAAAGTGTATTCCGCCGAAAGTGCCGCTGCCGCTCCAAAAGCCGAGCTTACGCCCGGTGTCACTTGGTATGGAATGTCTTCCGCATCAAGCAGGTCAAACTGCTCACGGATCGCACCGTAGATCGCCGGATCTCCCGTGTGGAGCCGAACGACCTTTTTGTTATGTCGATAGCCTCTTTTCATCACTTCAACGACCTGCTCCAGCGTCATGGATGCGGAATTGTGGATCTCACAATCTTTTTTTGCATATTCCAAAAGCTGCGGATTGACCAGCGAACCGGCATATATGATGATATCTGCCTCTTTCAGCAGTTTTTTCCCTCTTACAGTGATCAGATCCGCTGCACCCGGACCTGCGCCAACAAAATTAATCATGGTATCCTCCCGTCTTTTCTTCTTTTACGACAACGATGGAAAAATAGCTGTTCTTCTCGTCGATATCGTCGAGCGAATGGTAGATCTTTTCGTCCTCCATGGTCGCTTTTTCCACCATCCTCGCATTTTTCAAAAGTCCTTTTTCTCTCAATTTCTCACGTAACTTGACGATCCCTCTGCCGGATTTCATATACACCTTGTTCCCGACATAGCCCATCGCTTCATCGAGCGTTTCATGGCTTGCCGGCACGATAAGAAGCGGCTGAGAGCCTTCGCAGAGGCTATCGTCCAAGCTTGCCGCCACCGCACAAAAAGAAGTGATACCCGGTACGAGCTGCGTCTCATAGCCTGCCGCCTTGATCTTGTGATGGATATACATATAGGTGCTGTAGATCGCCGGGTCGCCGAGCGTGATAAATGCGACGGTCTTGCCCTGATCCAGATATTTTTGAAGATCCTCGGCACATTCGTTGTGACAACGCTGAACATATTCCTTGTCCCTCGACATCGGCATCAGGTATTCAAGCAATGCTTTCCCTTCGATATGTTCGCTGACGATCTTCAGCGCTAGATTCGTGGATCTGGAGCCGTCCGCCTGTTCGCCCGAGGTCGGGTATGCGACATAGTCCGCATTTTTGATCGTTTCGATCGCTTTTATCGTAAGCAGCTTCGGGTCGCCGGGTCCAACGCCCACGCCTATCAATTTTCCTTTCATTCTTCCTCCTGAAGTCGTGATAACAGCTCGCCGGCTCCGTCGCTTTGTAAAACGGTGCCATGCGAATTGGTAAACACGATAAATTCTATTTGTATTTTCCCTTTGGTTCGATGATCGATATTTTTTCGCATCGCTTTGCCGATGGATCGCATCGTTTCGTCAAAGATCTCCTGTCCCTCCTGGAGCAGAGCATCCAGCATCTCTTCGATACTGATCGCTTCCATGATCTGCAAAAGCGTCGGTCTGCTCGCACCGCAGATCGCACTGTGGCTCGCCATCACCTCTTGTCGCCCGTCCGCATAGGCGGAATGCGTATTCATCACGCTGGCACCGAGTTTGAGCAGTTTGCCGGCATGCCCGACGAGCAAAGCCTCTTCGATGCCGAGCACGACCATATAATCCAGCGCCTCTCCGATAAAATTAGAGATTTTGACACTTTTTTCAAGATCGAGTTTGAGGCTCTCTCTGGCAAAAGCCTGCCCGTAGTTCCCCGGACAGATCAGCAGAGGACGCCCTGTATCCAGCGTCTTGAATTGATCGAGCTCCGTGCGGATCGTATCGACCAGAGCTTTTTCGCTCATCGGCTCCACGATACCGCTTGTACCCAGGATGGAGATACCGCCTAGGATCCCGAGCTTTTCATTGAAAGTCTTCTTGGCGATCTCCGCCCCGCCTTCGACCGAGATCTCGACCAAAAGCGCATGATAGCGGATCAGTTCGCGAAGTTGCTCGGACTGTCGGAAGACTTCGGCAAGCTCCGTGAGGATCATCTGACGCGGGGTCGGGTTGATCGCGGAATGCCCCTTGGTCGGTGAAAGCCCTTTCTGTGTGACAAAGCCGACGCCTTCGCCGCCAAAGATCGCTACAAGTCCGAAATCTCCGTCCAATCCCTTTGCCTCATCCTTTTCGAGAGCCTCAAAGGAAAGATCCTTGAGATCCAGCGCATAGAGATATTTTTCCGGCGCTCTGTCGTCCGTCCTCGGCTCTTCCTCGATCGGCTCGATGCTTTCAGGATCGATCTTTGATCGTTTCGAAATGCCTTCGGCGGAGGTTTGCTTCGGTTCAACTGTGCTCTCTTGGGTAAACAGTTTTTCCTTGCGCTCAAAAAACAGTCTTGCGGAGATCTTTGCCCCATGCGTCACATCGGGGTCATCGCCGGATTCCTTCACCGTCGTAGTATGGGCACCGATCCTCCCGTCAGGGTATTCCTCCAGACGATAAGAGTCGATCTCGACCTGTACGGTGATGCCTTTGACCGTGCGTACCGGAATGATTTCCGCTATATACTCAAAGACCTCGCCCTCTTTCTCTTTGGCGAAGTCTTTGAATGTCTTTTCTATCTTCACATCGCCCAATGACTCTGCCATCAGGTATGCAGAATATTTTGCCGCTGCAGTGGCGGTCGTCCCGGTCGTGTAACCTCGCTTGAGCTTTTTTTGCCCTTGGACGATCACCATTTCATCTTGTTGCATAGTTCACCTTATGTTTCAATCTTTGAAGATCCGTTTTTTATATCAAATAAGAACAGATCTTTTTACCACCTTCTATTTTATCATTCTATCGTGCTTTTGTAAAAATTTTTATGCTCGATCGGACGAAAGATTTTGCGATTTCTCCGCGTAAGCTCGTGTCGATCCCCTCGGATCGTGTCTATCTGAATTTGAAGAAGCCCTAAGCCCATATCTTCCTTGTTCTATAAAACCGGCGAGCAGATCCGGCAGGATCAGGTCGGGATCTTCTTTTATCTCGCATAAACTTGCGAGCGACTTTTTCTATGCTCTCTTGATCAGCCGATTGAGCTCCGAGCGCACTTTGTCCATCGTCAGCGCATCCCGATCGATCGAGATCCCGTCCTCTGCGAGCAGATTGACCAGTTCCGCAAGGATCGGCATACGAAGGTCATTCTCACGGATCAATTGCTCATTGCTGAAGATCTCTTTCGGTGTCCCCTGTCCGGTCACCTCGCCATGGCGCATCACATAGACATGATCCGCGTAGATCGGTACGATGTCGATATCATGGGTCGCCAAAATGATGGAGATCCCTTTGTCCGATCTCAGATCATCCAAAAGATCCATGATCTCTGCGACCCCTTTGGGGTCAAGTCCCGCCGTCGGTTCATCCAAAATGATGACCTGAGGCTCCATCGCAAGCACTCCTGCGATCGCCACGCGTTTTTTCTGCCCGTAGCTGAGCGCATGGGTCGGTCTTTCCCGAAGATGTAAAACGCCGGTGCGCTCCATCGCATGCTCCGCCCTTCTTTTGACCTCTTCCATCGGCAATCCCAGATTCAGCGGCCCAAAGCAGACATCCCGATAGACATCCGCCGAGAAAAGCTGATCATCGGGATCCTGAAAGACGATCCCGACATTCTTGCGCATCTCCAGTAGTGCATTTTTGCTGTATTCAAGTCGTTTGCCATCGATGATGATCTCCCCTGAGCTCGGTTTGAGCACTCCGTTGAGATTGAGAAAAAGGGTCGATTTTCCCGCGCCATTACATCCCAGGATCGTTGTGATCTTTCCCCTCGGAATGTTCATATTCAAATTTTTTAATGTCAATCCTTCTTGGCCATAGCCAAAACAAAGATCTTTGATCTCTACAATATTATTCATAACGACCTCAACAAAACAAAAATAAGGATCTGTACCGCTACCATGATCGCCCCGGAAACCAGCATCGCCGAATGTTTTTCATAACGAATATCCGGTGTTAGGATCTGTCCCTGATACCCCCTGCTGTCCAGCGCATTATAGATCTTATCGCTGCGGCGCATCGCATCGACGAATACTCTGGCGGCAAGCGTTCCTGTCGAATGATACGAAGTGCGAAAATCCTTGTAACCCAATCGGGAATTCTGCGCCGTCTTGATCTTGGATGCACTCTCCATCAGTACAAAGATAAATCGATAGATCAGCTCCATCAGCTCGGTAAAAAGTCTTGGCACACGCAATCTCTGCATCGCGATGCTCAGATCCGAGATCGTCGTATTCATCACGAAAAAATATACCGCCGACATCACGCCCATACTTTTGGCGATGATCTCAAAACCTCGCATCAGGCTCTGTAATGTGATGCCGAAATGGCTTTGACCGATTCGAGATCCGATCAGCAGCGATTCTTTCGGATCATAGGTCCCTACGATGACGGTGAGCGTTCCGATCAGGATAAAGCCCATCGGGATCGAGAGCATATGACCGATCTCAGACAAAGTATTTTTCCCAAAAAACTGATTGAGGATGATCATCCCGATCAGCGTTGCCAGACTGACCGCCCAATGATTCAAAAAAATGCATAGCAAAAGAACCGGCAGCGTGATCAGAAGCTTGTCCACCGGATCGACATTTTTGATTTTTGAACGATATGCATATTTATCGGTACCCAGCATAATTCTCCTTATAGAAAAGCGGAGATGCGATCCAGCCGCATCTCCCGCTCATTTAACCTATGGATATGATTCGGGCGAAAATTTCGCCTCTTTAAGATCTATTACAGATGATCATGACCTGATTTGTTTCTTGTGATCTTTCCAAGTCCAAAGCCGATGATCCCTGCTCCGATCGCTGCTTGAAGTGCAAACAGCATCGATTCGATCTCTCCGCTTGCCGGCTCGATCAAAGGTTCAAAGATCGGCTCATAGTCCGGTGCGATCTCCTCGATCACGACTTCCGCTTCGCCATCCGCTCCGCCAAACTCCGCCTCTTTCACAATATATAGCGGTGCAACGAAAAGAACTGCCGTCACAAGTACGAGCATAACGATCTTTTTGAAAAGTCCCTGTGTTCCTTGGGTGTAGCTTTTCTTCAGATCATTCGCCGTACCATAGCCCAATGCACTTTCCAGCTCGACCACTTGCTCTGTGCTGTAAGAGGCGATCACTTGGAAGATAATGACGGATAGTACCCCTTCGGAGATCGCGATCGGTACCTGAGTCACTGCAAAGATCCCGAAGAATTTGACCAATGATTCCATGATCCCGCCTTCTGCGCCCGGGAAAGCGACCGCAAGCTGAGTTGCCGTCACGACATAGGTGAGCAGGTCTCCCAAAAATGCCGCAAAAAATACGGCGATCGCGGGAGAAACGCCTGCTTTTCGTAATGCCTTAAAGCAAAGATATGCGACCCATGCGCCTACGATCGCCATCGAAAACAGGTTCGCTCCCAAAGTGGTGATACCGCCGTGTGCAAGTAGGATCGCTTGGAACAACAGTACGATCAGTCCGATGATCGCCATCGGTCCCGGTCCAAACAAGATCGCTCCCAATGCGATCCCTGTCGGATGTGAACAGCTACCTGTCAACGAAGGGATCTTGAGTGCGGACAAAATAAATGTAAATGCTCCTGCCATCGCGAGCAGGATCTTTGCTTTCGGATGATCCTGTGTCACCTTCTGCAATTTTTTGAATCCCATCACAACAAATGGCAATGCAATTATGTACCATAGTCCGGCCCACATGGTCGGCAAGAAACCTTCTGCGATATGCATCGCCTGCGATGGTTGCCATAGTCCGGATACGACCGCCATTACAGCCGCCGTTGCGCTCAGCCTGAACACAAATTCATGCTTTTTCGATTGTTTTAGTAATTCTCTCATATCAAACCGTCCTTTCTTTGATCGATGTTCGTAATAAAAAAAGACCCAAGAGGGCCTACAACATTCCTCTATTCTCCGTAAAGAAATCATTGACGATCCGGGCGAAGTATTCCGACTCAGGCCTCAACGCAAACAAAGCGCCTTCCCGATCAACTCAGTGGCATATGCTTTGTCGCTCTTCCATCACGGTAGCAGGAACTGTGCGGGATTTACACCCGACTTCCATCGACAGGATCGTTTTTATTCATTAAAGGGACGTTTCGAATTACTACGAACTTTTTCCACAACTCCATTATACCCGCTCCTGCCCGCAAAATCAATTCTTTTCAGGCGATTTCCTCCTCAAAGCCCCTCCGTTCTCCGTCTGCTTGACTAAGAGTTTTATGAAACAAACCATCTCGAGCCGTCTACTCCAAAAGCTTTTGCCTTTACCCCTTCGTTAAAAAACAAAAAATTATTTCTAAAATAAGTGCAAAAATATTTTCATGGCACAAAGCATGATCTCATCGCGTTCGCCCGCTCGATCTTTTTTCTTATTTTTATCCGTTCTTGGATCGATCCATCGCCTCTCCAATTATCCCGATGACACAGCAAAATGCGATTTTTTATAGGTTGCGTTATTTTTCTTCTTTCATACACTACAAGACCGATAACGCCATCTCCTCTCCAAAATATCCCTATAAAGCCAAGCCTGATTTCGATCGTATGAATCACGTTTTGATAAACAGGTATTTGATAAGGTGGAATGGGTATAATTGTATTATACAAAATTCGTCGGGATGTTCCTCTTCGGCAAAGGGACATCCGCTTTCGAATCGTTGCGTCTTGCCGGTCAAACGATTTACAGCATTAACATACTGGAGGAGTTATTTATGAAAAAAATAAAAATACTTTTATTGCTTTTATTGGTATTTGCGATCATGCTAAGCGGATGCAATGCCGGCGACTCAAAAGATCAAAATCCGGATGCTTCCGACAAGAGCAATTCCCAACAAGATAAAAAGGACGATGACGCTTCAGATCTTTCGGTGGAGATGATGCCAAGATCCTATGCCGTTTTGTTGGACAAGTATTACCACTTTATTGTGAATTATGAATACAACAGCGAGTTTGAGACCGACGACATCGATGACAGTAAAGCGGCGATCTGGGAAATGATGCTCACGATGGAAAGCGAGAAGATCCTCGACCATGTCGGATATGCCCTTTTGGACATCAATGGCGATAAAGTGCCTGAACTTGTGATCGGTGATGTGAACAATGAGGACGGCAGTAATGAAAGCGGCGGGATCCATGCCCTGTTCACGCTGGAGGAAGATCATCCACAGCTCGTCTTGGCAGGAAATCCGAGAGATCGCTATTATTATATCGGGGATAATAAATTTGCCAACCAAAATGACGGAGGCTTCGAACATTCGATCACCGCATTATTCGCTCTGCCTAAGAAAGATATCTCGCTGGAGCCGCTTGATCTTTATTTCGCACAGGACAAAGATGAGTCCGGAAAAGAGGTCGGCTACTACCACAGCTCAACAGGCGATTTTACGATAGAAGATGCGACCGAATTGGATCAGGAGCAATTCAATACGGAGGTGGAAAAGATCGTCGATCAGATCGTAGCGATCGACTACATTCCATTTTCGGACCACAAGCTCGGACCGCATGCTTTGATCGAGATCCGTCCCTCCTCTCAGGAAGAGCTCGATTATCTGGCGGACTACGACTCCTTCGGTACGGAAGATCCTGATCGTGCGGAGCGGATCACATTCTATACTTCGGAACATCTGAACGAATTCAAACTCTTGGATCTTGAGGACGGCAATATCGACAAAGACGGCAACTTCACCTTCAAGGAAAAAGTCGCGTATGAAATGGAAGTGCTGGATGCCAATCGTCCGTTTATCGCCGGCGTATCTTTCTTCGGAACGATCCCGAACAACGGATTTTCCTATGTGGATGAGGATGGCAAAGAGCGCAAGTTTATGATCGTGGAGAGCGGACTTGACGGCAGTATCTCCTTTGTGGAATACGAATAGTCTATCGAACGAAAACAGATCCGGCTCGCATCGATCCGATATAACTATACTGACAAAGGACCTGCTATGATCTCAATATTTTAACAGCATACAAAAAGCTCGGCTTATGAGGTGTCCCCAAAAGTTAGACCAACATCTAACGATTGGAGATCGCTTCATTATGCCGAGCTTTTATAGTAAAATGATCATACTCTTATCCGATCACATGTAGCCTGCCTTCGACCTCACGATGTAGCATTTGGCTTTCCGAAAGATATTCTTCCAAGATATCAAAACAGGACGAAGAGATCAGTTTCGGCTGGGCGATCTGTGAGATCTCTTCCATGCTGACACCCAAAAAATCGCTGATATTTTTGAAATGGAAGGTCTGCATCCCTACGGAGAGCACATCCTGATGATCGATCTCTTTATCATCCAACCGCAAGCTCTCGATCTCACCCTTGGTGCGTGAATACTCGATCCGCAAACCTTCCGACAGCTGATAGAATTCGGTCGTTCCCAAAAACGCTTCCTCCCGCAACATATAGTTCATCATTTTGCGGAAGATCTCGCCCTGGAGCTTCATCAGATAAACGCCGTCATCATATGGGAAAGATTCGAGGAGACTTCCATATTCGACGATCGGACCCAGTTTTTCTCTGCGGATGCTTCCGGATCCGAGCAGCATCACATCCAATCCGAGACTGTTTTTGATAATGTCGGCAAACAAGTTGCCGAGGGCGGTCTCGACATTGCGCTGTGGGTGGGTGAGCTCTCTTCGAAGTCGCGTGATGACACGAGCATATTTTTGGTCGGTCACATCCTTGTATTTTTTGATCAGATCTTCGATCTGTATATCCCGTTTACAATGGCTGTCGTCGATCGGAAGGCATTGCCATTCGTAGCTGTGGACGCAGTTTTTGCCCGTATCGACAAGGATATCAAATCGCCCGATCTGGTCTGTCCCCACACCTGCCTGAACGATCAGGATGCCGTTTTCTTCATGCGGCTGATCCATCAAGGTATGAGAATGGCCGCCGATGATCAGATCCACGCCCCATTCGGGACGAAGCATCGAGGCAAGCTCCTTGTCCGCCTCAAATCCAATATGGGTGAGCAGAACGGTCAGATCGATGTCCAGACTGTTGTAGGTATTACAGATCCGTCCGACTTCAATGGCCGCCTCCTTGATCCCGATAAAAGAGCCGATCAAATGATCTTTTTTTGCCTGTGCGATCACATCATCCGTAATGATCCCGATGAACAAGATCTTCATCCCGTCGATCTCGATGATCTCGCAGGGATGAAACAGCCTCGCATGATTCATCTTGATAAACAGATTGGCATTGATGATCGGAAACTGTGCGCATTTTTCGATAAAAAGAAGATGCGGAAGCCCATAATCCAGCTCGTGATTGCCGAGCGTGACGACATCCGGTGAGAGTGCATTCATGATCTCGATCGTAGAGATCCCCTTGTATTCCGCATCGATGATCGAGCCGCGAAACATATCACCGGCGATCGCATAGATCACATTTTCTTCCGCCATTCGCACCTGATTGATGTAGCCCGACAGCATCGATACCCCGCCGACCAACTTATCGTCCACCTGCTCCGCCAAAAAATCTCCATGCATATCATTGGAGTGAAGTATTGTGAGTTTTTTCAATTCCTGTTTTCTTTCCATAAGTTTTTTCGTGCATCCTCTGCACGCCCCCTTGACCATTATTTTGAAAATTTATCCCAATTTTACTTATCATATCATATCTTGAAACAAAAAACGAGAGGATAGATCGATCTTAAAAGCCGGGAATAGTCCTAAACGACAAAGCGAAGGGTCGTTGTAGCCATCATCAAATACCCCGCTCTTAAACACGATGAGAGCTCTTTCGCATGCATTCCCCTTTAACCCTTCTCCTAAATCGACGATGGCCTTCGAGCTCTTTCTCTATTGTTTGCTGCGTTGGACTGGGGGTGATCTTTATGACCCGAATTTCTCTCGGGGCGATCTACGGTCGCTTCTGTATTTTTATTTTCAATTTTATAAAGCACATAAAGAGGGTATAATATTTTTAAGTAGTTTGAATTTTCTTTTATCGTGGAAGGGAGAATGTTATGAAAGAAAAAAAGAAAAGTGTAAAAGTCCCCCATACTTATGTGTTGATCTTTATGATCATCGTTGCTGCCGCTATTTTGACCTATATCATTCCGGCAGGAAAATATGAAATGGTCGAAAAAACGATGCTGGACGGCAGCACCAGAAAGGTCGTTGATCCGGCAACCTTTGCTTATATCGAGCAACAGCCGGTCAAGCCTTTCTCGATCCTTAAGGCGATCCCTCAGGGGATGAAGGAAGCTTCGAGCATCGTCTTCTTTATCTTTATCCTGGGCGGCTCTTTCCAAATCGTCAATGCCACCGGTGCAATTCTTTCGGGGATCACCAATCTCGCGCTCCGATTTAAAGGTAAGGGTGCGGTGATGATCCCATTGATCGTATTCCTCTTCTCGATCGGAGGCGGGACCATCGGAATGGCAGAGGAAGCGATTTTGTTCGTGCCGATCGGCATCGTACTTGCCCGCTCACTCGGTTATGACGCGATCGTCGGGATGGCGATGGTCGCACTTGGCGCGGCGGCAGGGTTTACTTCCGGTTTTATGAATCCGTTCACCGTCGGAGTCGCACAGGGGATCGCGGAATTGCCGATCTATTCGGGAATAAAAATGCGTCTTGCGATCTGGGTCGCTTCCAATCTATTGGTGAGCTGGTATATCCTGCGCTATGCAAAGCGGGTCAAGGGTGACCTCAAAAACAGTTATGTGTATGATCTGGAGATGAGCAAGAAGGAAGAAGCGATCGATCTGAGCAAGGTGGAAAAGATGACTTCACGACAGATCCTGGTCCTTATAGCATTCTTCTGCGCGATCGGCCTGATCGTCTATGGCGTGATCACTTATGAATGGTATATGACAGAGATCGCCGCCGTGTTCTTAGGGCTAGGGATCGTTGCCGGTTTTATCGGTAAGATCTCGGTGAATGATATGGCAAAAACTTTTATCGAGGGTGCAAAGGATATTGCAACGGGCGCATTGGTCGTCGGTATTGCGCGCGGTATTTTGGTCGTTTTGACTGAAGGCGCGATCCTTGATACCATCGTTCACTCGATGGCGGGGATCATCTCTGCATTGCCACATACGATCTCAGCGGTAGCGATGTTCCTCGTTCAATCACTGATCAACTTTATCATCCCGTCCGGCTCCGGCCAGGCATCGACAACGATGCCGATCATGACACCGCTTGCGGATGTGATCGGTTTGACTCGACAGACTGCTGTTCTTGCGTTTAACCTTGGAGACGGTATTTCCAACTCCATCATCCCGACTTCAGGAACATTGCTGGCAAATCTTGCGATCGCGAAGATCGATTATGAAAAATGGGTCAAATTCGTTGCACCTTTGATGGTAATGTGGACAGTGATGGCTTGTGTATTTATGGCGATCGCTGCAATGATCCATCTTGGACCATTCTAAATATGATATGAGCACCCTTTGATCCGAGGCTTTTGCCGAGTGATCAAGGGTCGCTCTCCTATGAAGATCAAATGACATCCACCCAATTTTTTGAAACATGAAAAACTAAATGAGAAAGGAGCAGAAGATGCTGGATCTATTGATCACGGGCGGGTCCTATGTGGATCTGGAGAAGAAAAAAAGGATCGAAGCAAATATCGGGATCCAAGACGGAAAAATCGTGAGCCTAGGGGATGCCGCGCCTAATGCGGCAAGGCGGATCGATGCAAGCGGGAAGATCGTATCGGCAGGTTTTATCGATATCCACATGCATGAAGAAGACTACAGTCTCACAAAGAAAAAAGGCTACGATATCGCGATCCCGATGCTCCAAATGGGCGTGACGACGGCTGTCACCGGAAACTGTGGCAACAACCGTCAATCGCTTGAAGAAACGATCGATTTTATAAATAATGTCGGCAATCCCGTCAACTATATGTCTTTCATCGGAAATAATTTTGTCCGCGCACAGATCGGGCACGAGGACCGCTACACGAAAGCAAGTGCCGCTGAGATCGATAAGATGATCCGAATGGTCGAAAAAGCGGTCGATCTCGGTGCGATCGGTATCTCTTATGGATTGGAATATTCACCGGGTGTGGATTATGAGGAGGCACTCGCGATCGCCAAGTCGATCTATGGACGAAAAGATATGCTTTTAGCCGCACACTATCGCCGCGACGGAAAATATTGTATCGAGTCGATCGATGAGATGGTACAACTGGGCAAGGATGCGGGCATCCCTTTTCAGATCTCACATATCTCAAGCCTCTCCGCTTTTGGATATATGAAGGAGGCGCTTGAGCGGATCGATCATCACATACGAAATGGTGCCGACGTGATGGGTGATGCTTATCCGTACAATGCTTTTAGTACCTTTATCGGATCTTCCGTATTTGATGAAGGTGCACTTGAAAATTGGGGCAAGACCTATTCCGACATCCAATTTGCCGAAGATCCTTTCAAAGGGCAGCGCGCGACAAAAGAAAGCTTTGAGAAAGTTCGCCGCGATCATCCGAATATGCTGGTGATCGCCCATGTGATGAATGATGAGGAGATCCTGATGGCGATCCAGCACCCATCGGTGATGGTCGCATCGGACGGATTATATCGTAACCACAGCGGGCATCCTCGAGGCGCCGGCACTTTCCCGAAGGTGCTCGGACGATATGTAAGAGAAATGGGCGCAATGGATCTTTTCGATGCACTGGACAAAATGACTCGGATGCCGGCGAAAAGGTTGCGACTGTTTGAGAAGGGCGAGATCAAGGAAGGATTTGATGCGGACATCACGATTTTTGATAATGACAAAATCTTGGATAATGCGACCTTTGATGATCCGCAAGCTGCACCAAGCGGGATCAATCATGTGATCTTGGGCGGACAGATCGCCGTTGAAAACGGAAAGATCGTCAACGACCGTCTCGGTCGATTTATCCGCAGAACAACATAGATGTTATTGTGAAGACTTCTCGCTTGAAGAATGCCAGAGTAGATCAAACGATTTATTTTATATCATAAGTTTTAGATAATACTTAGATCGGGTCGGATAAGAGATGAGATCATCTACTACCGTTTTGTAGCGTACTGTCCCATTTGAGTTTATATGTTTGATATCTCTAAGGATCCCTAGATCATAATATCAACGCTCAATGAGATGAGGATGGATCCATCTGAATTTTACGATCTCGTAAAGTCTTATCCTTTACGGCTTAGTATTCTTGATATCAGAAAAGGTGTTGAAAGCCTCTTGGTTTTCAACACCTTTTTACTATCCATTGCTTGGTATCTCTTTCAAGCTTTTTTCTTTTTCATGGACTTGGATTTCTCCGGCTGCAATAAGCGCCTTCTTCGTGATCAATGGTCCCACAAATTCGTAGATCACCGTTGCCGCTAAAATGACGGTTCGGATCTGAGAGCCATATTCTCCCGGCAAAGTGTTTTGCGCGATCAAGGATAGACCGATCGCTACCCCTGCCTGCGGCACTAATGTGTAGCCGAGATATTTTTGCACGGCGGTCGGCATATTGTACATTTTCGCACCCATATAAGCGCCCAGCCATTTTCCGATCACACGCACGATAACATAAGCTGCACCGATAAGCCCGGTCGCCTTGAGCGCCCGAATATCCAGGTCTGCTCCGGAAATCACGAAGAATGCCAAGAAGATCGGCACCGTGAGATTATCTACGATCGTAAAATATTTCATTTTACCCGCACGAACATTGGAGATCGTTCCTCCGATCGCCATACATGCCAGCAGTGATGAGAAATGTAATCTTGTTGACAGCGCATATCCCATCAGGATCACTACGATCACAAAGTTCATCAGCTCGCCTTCGCTCTTAATGATCTTTTCGATCAGCAGAAACAGCATCGCAAGGACAAAGCCGAGCACAAAAGCGCCTACGATCTCTCCAAGCGGGATCAGTACAAGCTGTGTGAAGTCGATACTGCCACCTGAGATCAGGGATTTTGATACGGTCAATGCGACCCCGAATGCCATAATGCTCACGCAGTCATCCATCGCAACGACTGGTAGCAAGGTTTCAACGACCGGTCCTTTCGCCTTATATTGACGAATGACCATCATCGTAGCCGCCGGTGCCGTGGCACAAGCGATCGATCCGATAAGCAGTGCAAAAGCCAAGCTGGTCTTAAATACAAACAGCATCACCAGGACTACTAAAAACATCGCCATCAGCGCTTCCAGCAATGTGATCGCGATCACACCGGCGCCCACTTTCTTAAGCTGTTTGAAGTTGATCTGACTTCCGATACTATATGCGATAAATGCCAACGCCAGATCAGAGAAAAGCGTCAACTGTTCTACCGTCTCTCTCGGCACGATCGCAAAAACCGATGGTCCGATCAGAAGTCCCGCGATCAGATAGCCGGTCACATTCGGCAGTTTGAATTTACCTGTCACTTTTGCAACAAAAAGTCCCGCAGCAAGCACTACTGCGACATAATAAAAAATATGCATTTGTTCTTCCATTGTCAATCCTTTCGATCCTAAAACTCCTTTGAGTTGTTATGTGTTCTGCTTTTGGTGCGCAAAATAAAGCGCCCGATCTCCGAGCAAACAAAGCCGAAACTCCCCGATCAGAAGTCCTGCTTGTTCAATATCGGTCGATCCGTCGCTACATGCTGAAGTCTATCAAGTTTTCAAGATCCTCAGCTCATATTATAAGTACTCGCTTCTTTGTATCAAAGAGCATTTGATGCTTTTACCGGGCTATCATTCTTATTTGGTAAGCCCTTCGACCGATGATACCGGCATGGTAAACATGATCCCCATATTTTCCTGATTGAGATCGCCGACCGTATTTTTCACGATCTCTTTGACCATAGCGACCTTCTCCTCTTTGAGAAGCATAAAGATCGTTTTGTTCATCGGGCGTCCGTCATTCATGAGCATATACAATGATCCGAACATCGGAAGTTCCTGATGCTCCGAATAAAGAAATTTTGCCATTCCTTTGGATTCCAAGATCGTACCGCCTGTGATCCCTTTTTCCGCCAAAGCGAGCATAAGATCATCCAGCTTTTCCGTTTTGTTAAGTACAATAAATAAAGCTTCCATCGTTGCCTCCTTTTTATGATTACCCTATACAATAATAGTCCTTTTTGTCTAAAATTACAATAGTTTTTCTTTATTTTCCAAAGCCTTTGGGCATATCACGATCGATCGAACAGAAAATTCAAAGTCCTTCTCCCGACAAAACAAGCAGATATAGGATAGATATGCATTCGTATGCTAAACACTATCGCCATCGACCTATGAGAATCCTTCTCTAGTCTCACATATCTTCTAGGCGTTCACTATCATAATGGTAAATGTTTTTCTATAAATAGATTTCTTCCGTGATCTCAATAGCTTAGACTCCTCAAGCTTTTTCTCTAGCCTCTTATGTCTTCCAGACGCTTGCCGGTATATTGGATGATGATTCGGCTTTCCGGATCAGTATCTGCGAGATACAGAACGAAAAGAAAGATCCACTCCGGCGGTTTCATCAACAGGTACACAATATCTGCTGCAACTTTTGAGCGGATAAGTTTTGAGAGCGGAAAACCGTACTTATCATAGAAACACCGCACCATTTTATGAAATCGAGGCGTCCTTTCCTCTAACAGCTGCTCAAACGCATTGGCGATACAAAGCTGACGATTGACGATCACTTCATTCCCATGTCGTACACCGCGGCGGATCGGCTTGACGATCCTTTGGTGTCCACCCGCTGCGACCGTACACAAATAATGCTGATCCACGCTCACATTCGGTGGTGATTGATGCTGTGATAAAGTCCAATCGCTCGTTTCCGTCCACGCCTTGATCACGGAGTCGGGTCTTTGGCCAAAAAGCATCATGCCAATAATGATCGCCCCTAAAAGTGGTAATGCCAAAACAAAAGCTGCCAATGGCCATCTTGTCGATCGGGATAAAAATCGATTGCAACGATCAAGAAGACCATTCCCTTGATAACGATCGGATCGATGGTCTTTCCATTCAACGATCTTTGCCCTGATCACTCGGATCGAGATCAAAGTACAGTTCAGAGGGAGCAATATCAAGAATAAATGGATCGAATCGGTCATATCCGTATTATGTATCTGGATCATAAAGATCACATTTTGCACAATTCCTAAATACAATGCAGAGATCGCGATAACGATCATTAAAGGAGAAAGTTTTTCAACCTTGATATACATCAAGACCACATATCCGACAAACCATAGTGCCCAGATAAAAATCACTGTCGGTTGAGCTTCGGTATAGATCGGAGTATGTAGTTCAATATTGACAAGTACTTCCTGCCAATCCATATCCAATCGAATATCAAGCAACTCCATCAACAATAAGGTAAGACAGATCCCAAGCAAAAGAGTAAACAGGTCAAACAATTTTATTTTGGTGCTATATGGATCGATTTTTGTACCTCTTGCAAGAATACAAATATTAGCGACCGTGATAACGATCGGCAATATCATCAAAAACAATACGAGTGGCATACCCGCCTCCTAACTACTTAAAGCATTGTTAAATACGATCTTCTTCACGATCAGTATATCATAAAAAAAGAAAGTATGCGCAAAAGTTTATCGAACGATACTAAACTTGCATTTCAGAACCTCGATCTAAGAATAACGTAAATTTTTACAAAACAAAAAAGCCTACCCGGCATTAGCTCAGATAGACTTTTCTAATTGGCTGCGACCTACTTTCCCGGGAGGCTTCCCTCCAAGTATCATCGGCGATGTAGAGCTTAACTTCTGTGTTCGGAATGGGAACAGGTGGATCCTCTACTCTATAGCAACCACATTTTACTTTGAAATTTTCATCCTTTCTTCGTTGTCTTCATTCGATCGCTCAGTTACGTAGCAACCTACGCGCCCTCACTCGCTCATTCGCCGCCTCGAAAATTTTAAAAATTTCTGTGTAAAAGCTTTCTTTACGTCGTCTTTTTGGTAAGATCACTTTCCTCAAAACGACTCGTAAAGCTTTTTATGATGGTATATACCATCAAAACTGCATATCAAGTTTCTTAGATCAAGTCCTCGATCGATTAGTACTCATAAGCTGAATATGTTACCACACTT
>JAUNKR010000055.1 GCA_030532705.1 Peptostreptococcaceae bacterium | reverse complement strand
ACGCACGGTGGTGTGAGAGGTCGGGGGACTACTCATCCCCTTCCTACTCGATTATAATATTATTTTGTATAATTATCAAAGTATCCTTGGATATAGACCACCGGTGTCCCTTTGTCTCCGCTGCCTGAGGTCAGGTCACATAATGAACCGAGCAAATCGGTGATCCGTCTTGGGGTGGTACCTTGGCTCGCCATATTTCCTGTCAGGTCGGCATTTTTGTTTGTGATATATTCTGAGATCGCTTTGGTAAGCGCTTCGCCTTGAAGATGTGCAAATTCATTATCTGCGATATATTTTAGTTTGATCTCGTTCGGTGTTCCTTCCAGCCCTTCCGTATAGCCCGGAGAAACGACCGGATCGGCAAGCTCCCAGATCTGACCTACCGGATCTTTGAAAGCGCCGTCGCCATAAACCATGACTTCGACTTTTTTACCGGAGATCTCAAAAAGCTTTTGCTGGATCGTCTTTACCAAGTCAAAACATTCGCGAGGGAATAATTTGATCTGATCTTCGGTCGCTTTATTGGAGCCAAGCAGTCCGTAGTCGGCGTTGTATCCGCTACCGTTGATCGACTCGGAAAGGATATCTTCCAATCCGAACACTTTGCCGCATCCTGATTTTTTTAGTAATTTCTTTGTTCTTTTTCTGCTGTGGATATCGCATTGAAGTACGGCATCCGTATAATTAAGGATCGTAAGTGGATTGTTGGAGAAGATGATCTCACATTCTTTTCCTTCTGCTTGGATGATTTCTTTGTAGTATTCGATATAATCGATTCCTGTAAAAGTGTGTTTCTCATAGCCGAAATGCTCTCGGAATTGTTTTTCGCTGAGTACATCGGTCCATGGGTTGACATTTTTTTCGTCCAATCGATCGACATATACCAGATGATTTCCAACCTCATCGGATGGATAGGCCAGCATCAAAATGATCTTTTTCGATGCGCCGCGTGCAATTCCTTTTAGGTTGATCGCGAAGCGGTTTCTGCTCAAGATCGGAAAGATCACGCCGATCGTCGAATCACCGAACTTCCGACGGATATCTTCTGCGACGTCATCCACGCTTGCATAGTTGCCCTGTGCTCTAGCGACGACCGATTCCGTGATCGCCAGTACATCCTTTTCACCGATCGTGATATTTTCCTGTTCCCAAAAATTTTTGACGGTTTCGGTTACGATCTTTGTAACATCATCACCTTTTTGGAAAATAGGTGTTCTCAATCCTCTTACCACTGTTCCCAATATTCTGCTCATGGGTTACCTCCATTTAATTATCATTTGATATTATATCATAATTTTTTTGCTTTGTATCGAAATATGAACAGATTTGTACAAATGATTTTATGATTTTTTGAAAAAATGTTCGAGAAAAGAGAGTTTTTCATCGGGGGATTTTGCTTCTGAGGAAGATGAGGATCAAGATCCTTTGGCGGCACATGCCGGCGATAAAAAATGGCATATCGTTTTATTTAAGTAACGGTGGAATAAGAGTGCTTGAAATGCTTTGAGAATATGGAACTTTTGGGAAGAGTTTTAGAATTTATAGTTGATATTATATCAATTTTTGGGTATTATAAATTAGTAGTGGGAAAGCGATTAGCAAACAGTTCAACAAATTGTCGGAGGCGTTATGAAACCTTTTGAAGAAGAACCGATCATCATCGATGCGGAGATCGTGGAGGAGACGATCTCAAAGGAGCATCAGCAGGAGTCGGCAGCACAGGGCGGAAAATCTTTTACATATCAGGACGCCTTTGATGAAAGGCAAGAGATTTTCCGAAGATTGATCGGAATGGGGAACGGATATTATGAAGCGGAATTTGCGAAGATTTCCAAAGGCAGATCCGCACTCTCATTTAATTTGTTTGCTGCGATCTTTCCGATCGTATGGCTGGTTTACCGAAAAATGTATCAATATGGGGCCCTATTTTTTATATTGAATTGCCTGTTGATGTCTTTTGAGCACAGAATGCTTTTGAACCTTCTCTGTCATATTTTTTTCGGCTTGTTTGCCAATCGGATCTACCGAAGCTATCTATTGGGGATCGTAGATCAAGCGATGAGTGTAGCGGGCGAAGAGCGTGAACTTTTTATAAGGGTCAGATCAGGCACGGATCCGATAGCAGCTTGGATCGTGCTTGCTATCCACATCGTATGGTGGATCATATATTTTGTATTTTTTAAGATATTCATAGGGCTTTTGATAGGGATCATAAACTTCTTCAGGAGTTTATCCTAACGGGGTTGATTAGGATCGGTAGATTTTGAGTTGAAATGAGGAGTGTATGGGAAATAGCTTGATTGAGATCATATGCGACTATTGCGGAACGAAAAATACATTGGCGGATCAATTTTGTCGCAACTGCGGAGAGTCGACCAGGCCGAGCGTTGTTCCTTACGTTGAAAAAAGCGCGGAAGAGCCTTCCGCGGAGGCAAAAGAGCCAGTCGCTGTATCGGAAGAAATACCAAAAGAACACAATATTATGCAGGAGCGTCTGGAAAAAGAACGCGAAGAAAAACTTCGACGCGAGCAATTGCAAAAAGAGCAGGAAGCAGAGAAGAAGGCGCGTGAAGCTGAGCTGTTGAAAACACTCCAGATCCCGAAGATACCGGAAGAGCTGTTGGGGGAGCAGCTGGGTGATGAATCTCTGATCAACAATCCGATGCAGCAACGATTGAACGAAGAGCGTCGAGAAAAACTTAAGCGAAAGTTGCTTGAAGAAGCGCAACAGGCGCAGATGATGGAACAGATCAGGCAAGAGGTACAGAAAGCGGAAAGTGATCAAAAAGATCAGTTTGATCTTCAAAAAGAGGACGAATTACAAGCGGTTGCTTTACTGAAAGAAAAAGGGATCATTTCGGAGCACTCTCAGGATGAAGGGCAACGAAATGCGATCTTCGAGCATCTTGGAAAAAACCTTCAAGGGCAGTTTGTGTCAAAAGAGAAAGAATCGCCGGACAAAGAGCCGGATCATCCGATCGAACCTTTTATCCAGCGTTTCAGTCAGACGCTGAATGATCGGTCAGCGGATCTTGAAGTTGAGACCAAAAAAGGATCTGCCGCTCAGGAAGAACAGCAACCTTCGTTTAATAAAGGATCTGCCGCTCAGGAAGAACAGCAACTTTCGTTTAATAAAGGAGATATCGATACAAAACAGCTTTTACAGGATAAAGAAGATCCGGTCGTATCAGAGAAAGTTCAGCCTTCCGTTGTATTGGCTTCGAAGAATGAAGCGATAGACAGGAAAGCAAACACCGAAGAGATACATAGCGATCTGTCAAATATCAGCAAGATCTACGAGGAGATCCAATCGACGAGGAAGCGGGATGCCCGTTCGACCGATGAGGTGATCAATGCAAGCGAGGATGTCCAGCAGAAAATTCGGCAGACTCAAATCGCAGATCGGATAAAGCTGGAATATGAAGAGGAGCGACCGAAGTCTCAAACTTCGGAGGTCGAGCTTCAAAGTAAGGAGATAGCAGAACCGCTTAAGGTGACCGGGGAAGAACGGCCAGCTGTTGATGCGCCGCTCGATCCAAAGAATTCTGTCATTCAAGCTCCTTCCGTTGAGCAAAAAGATCCTTATGAAGAGAGGACCGCAAATAAAGTCGAGGGGATACCTGAAAAATCGAAGCCGGTTTTGACTTCGCCATTGGATGTTCGATCTGTAAAGCATGGTGAATCTGAAAAGATCGTAAACATCAGTACCCTATTGCATGCAGATCAAAAACCGAAAGTTGCCGAAAGATCGACGCCGATAGAGCAAACATCGGACAGTGTTTTGGAAAAACGATCGGAATCAAAGGTGGAATCAAAGCCGAAAGCAGAAGCAGAGGTCAAGCCGGAAGCCGAAGCAAAGCCGACGATGGAGCTGAAAGCGGAGACGGTATCCGAACCGAAAGCGGAGCCAAAAGCTGCGGTGGAATCAAAGCCGAAAGCAGAAGCAAAGCCGATGATGGAGCTGAAAGCGGAGCCAGTATCCGAACCGAAAGCGGAGCCAAAAGCTGCGGTGGAATCAAAGGCTGAAGCAAAGCCGACGATGGAGCTGAAAGCGGAGACAGTATCCGAACCGAAAGCGGAGCCAAAAGCTGCGATGGAAGAAAAGCCAAAAGCTGCATCGTCGATTGATCTGACCCGAAGCATCGAATCTCGACTGCAACCGGAACCAAAGTCGGATCCGCTTCAACAGGAGCTTCTTGTGGAACAGGATCTTCCAACAGAACCGAAGGTGGATACGGAGGATAAAGAGCCTATTTCGCAGACTTTGTCGGATCCGGAGCCTTCCGGATCGGTCTTGGGATCAGAGGAGCCGAAACAGATCAAATGGCTGGATGAAAGACCTTTTGTACCTATTCCTGTACAGGAGAGCAATGATCTTTTGGATGTGGAAGGTGAATCGCAGAGAGATGTATTGTCAGCACATTACGAAAGAGAAGATCTTCGATCGGATCAACATACCGAAATGATCTACGGGCTTGAAAAAGACCGTGTCGAGCGATTTATAGGTAAGAATTCAGACTACTATCTCTTTAAGTTCAACCGATTGAACAGAAGACGAAATATTTTCACCTGGAACGGTGCAGCCTTCTTGCTTGGAGAGATCTGGCTGATCTATCGTAAGAGATATGTAGGATTGGTAGGAACTTACCTTATGTTTGTTCTTTTGAGATTTCTCCCGAAAGAATTTGTTTTACCGATCCTTGCGCTTTGGCGTGTTGCATTGGCATTCACTGTAAACTATACGTATTTTCGTTATGTGAAGAAACAGGTCGCGGATGAACAAAGTCTCAATGATCCTTATCTTGAAGCGATCCATCAGAAGTCAAAAGGCGGGACCAATCTTGGTTTTGCGATAGGATATGTGGCATTTTGGGTGATATTGATATCCGCACTTATATACATTGCACTGTATATTGCTCCGGAGATCGTCCCTGAAAATCTGAAAGATCTTGAAACTTTTTTATAAACCGAGGATAAGGGAGGCATTGCGTGTATACCGACCGAAGAGAGCAGAATAAATTTGAGTCAGAGGATGTCGTTCGTGCTTATTTGATAAAAAGGGATGTTCCTCATTATCAAAGGGTATTTCAAGCCTTGGAAAGACGACCGCTGCCGATATCATTCAGCATATGGGGATTATTATTTGGCGGACAGTGGCTGTTTTTTCGAAGGATGTTTGGTCTGGGGACAGTATATGTTCTTATCAGCGCTGTTTTTAGCTATTTTATAACAAGAGGGGATATTTCATGGATATTCTTGCTCCTGTTTCAGTTGCTCTGGGCTCCCTGTATGAATTGTCTTTATAAGCGCAGCATCGATAAAAAAGTTGAAAAAGTGATGGAGATGCCCTATGAACAAAGGCGTATCTTTTTAGAAAAATATAAAGGGGTGAGCTGGGGATTTTTTACCCTGACGGTGATCCTGATCATCCTTACGTATTTCTTTATGTTGATGAATACAGCTCAATATGTTAAACAAAACGGAATATAAGTTGAAAACCTCTTTTGTCGATCGGATGGAAGAGGTTTTTTGCATTTGCAGGATCGGATGTTTTGCTTTAGATCCTCTGATATGCTGGAAAAAAGAAAGATAGTGTGATATACTGACTTATCGAATGTTTTTGAGTATGCTAAATTAAAGGAGTTGTTATGCAAAAAAATCTGGGGATTAAAATTATCTTGCGAACCTTGTTGATCGCAGCGGTTTTGGTCATCGCGTTTTTTCGTACGATCATCCATTTTTTGACAGAAGTGCTTTGGTACAAAGAGGTGGGTTATTTGGATACCTACTACAAGATCTTGTTTTCGAAGGTCACATTGGCAGTACCCCTGTTCTTCTTGATCTTTTTGTTTTTGGCGATCTACTTACGATTTATTAAGCGAAAATATCTGATCGCATCGGGAGCCAAGAGTGATGCGAGTAAAAATAAAAAAGCACCGCAGATCTTCTTTCTGGGAGTAGCGATGGTATCGGGGGGATTGTCTTACGCGATATCGAATGCCTATTGGATGGAGATCTTGAGATTTTGGAATAAAACATCTTTTGGGATCGAAGATCCTCTTTTTGGGAAAGACCTTTCTTTTTATATCTTTACTTTCCCGCTGATCGATTCGATCTTCAGCCTGGCGATCAATATTTTAGTGATCCTCGTGATCCTGACGATCTTGTATTTTACGATCCTAAGTGCGTCGAATCCGCCACAGTCTGAAGAAAGCTTTACCGGTTTTTCGGGCAATTTTACCGATCTGAAAGGACAGATCTTTTCAAGCAAGATATTTCAGATCATGTCCACGATCCTGATGGTCGTGGGAGCGCTGTTTTTTGTGGTGCTCGGCATAAAATATTATCTGGATTCTTTCAGGCTTTTGTACTCGGACAGAGGCGCGGTCTTTGGGGCGGGATATACGGATGTGAATGTTACTATCTGGGCAAATCGCATCAAAAGTGTAATGGCAGGGATCATAGCGATCATGCTTTTGATCGGATTAAGGGGCAAAGGCCGAAAAAGGATCTTTGCTGTGGGTGTTCTGATGCTGCTGATCACTACGATGGTCTCCGGTGGGATCGAAGTCGGCGTACAAAATCTTACCGTCAGTCCGAATGAGCTGAAGATGGAGAAGCCTTATATCGAGCACAGTATCAAATATACCAATCTTGCGTATGGCTTGGATAAGATCGAGATCCGAGACTTTAAGGTCGATCAGAATTTAAGTGTCGAAGATATTGCGGCAAATGGAGAGACTTTATCGAATGTGTCGATCAATGACGAGCGACCTGCGCTGGAGGCATTTAATCAGTTGCAAGGATTTCGCGGTTATTACCAATTTCACGATGTGGATATCGACCGATACTTGATCGACGGAGCGATCCAGCAGATATTTTTGTCCGTTCGTGAGCTGAATAAAGAAAAACTGGATGAAAATGCGCAGTCCTGGGTCAACACTAAATTGAAATATACTCACGGCTATGGAGTTGCAGCAGCACCTGCAAGCAAGATCAATCGCGCCGGACAGCCGGAGATGGTAGTGAAGGATATGCCGATCTCATCGTCACTTTCGCCGCTTCGCGTAGATCGACCTCAGATCTACTTTGGGGAGCTGACCAATGATTATGTGATCGTAAATACCGCAGAGAGCGAATTTGATTATCCAAAGGGCGATACGAATGAGGTCAATGAATATGAAGGGGAAGCGGGGATTCGGCTGGGACTCTTCAACCGAATAATGTATGCGATCAAATACCATGATTTGAAGCTTCTGATTTCAAGAAGCGTACATTCAAACTCCAAGATCCTGACAAATCGGAATGTGGTGGCTCGAATTAAGAAGATCGCACCGTTCCTTGTCTTTGAAGAAGATGCGTATGCTGTGATCATCGATGGAAAGGTGTATTTTGTTCTGGATGGCTATACCACAAGCAAGTACTATCCTTATTCTCAACCTTATGATAACTATGGAAACAACTATATTCGAAATTCCGTCAAAGCGGTCGTAGATGCTTATGACGGGACAGTGACCTATTATATATCCGATCCGAGCGATCCGGTGATCGGGACCTATGACAAAATATTCGACAAGATGTTTGTGCCGATGGAACAAATGGACCCTCAGCTGAAGGCTCATATGCGTGTTCCGAAGAATATTTTTGAAGTGATGTCAAAGATGTATTTGACCTTCCATGCGACAGACCCGAATGTTTTCTACAACCGGGAAGATAAGTGGGCGATCCCGACTGAAACCTATCAAAGTCAGGAAACGGAGATGAAGCCTCTGTATTTTACTTTCAAACTTCCGGAAGAAAAAGAGGCGGAATTTTTGCTCAGTGTACCGTTTACACCGCTGGGAAAACAGACGCTGACCGCTTTCTTAGTCGCTCGAAACGATGGGGAGCATTATGGA
Source organism: Peptostreptococcaceae bacterium (assembly GCA_030532705.1). Lineage (GTDB taxonomy): Bacteria > Bacillota > Clostridia > Peptostreptococcales > Filifactoraceae > JAUNKE01. The sequence continues at coordinate 2,201 of JAUNKR010000055.1, read as the reverse complement.
GATCTGGTATTATATCGATTTCCGAAAGATCGTACCATCATCGGACCGGAGCAGATCGAGGCGCAGATCAGCAACAATGATATTATTTCACGAGACCTTTCGCTTTGGAATTCGCAGGGATCCGAAGTTATTCGAGGACATGTTTTGACTATTCCGATGGAAAGCTCTATAATATATATTGAGCCGCTTTATATCCGTGCAAGTTCCACCACCGCGATCCCTGAGGTCAAGAGGATCATCGTTGCGTATAACAGCAATATCGTCATGGCGGAAAGTTTGGATCTGGCACTGGAAAAGATCTTTGGAAAGCAGGAAGGAAAAGACGACAAGGGTGGATCGACAGAGGGCTCGATTTCTTCTGAGATCATGGATACTCAGGATGCGATAAAAAAAGCAAATGAACTTTACGACAAAGCTCAAGAGGCACTTCGTCAAGGATCTCTCGCCGAATATGAAAGATTGATCAACGAACTTGGAGTGATCCTAAAACAGCTGAGCTAAATCAAGGGAGGTATTATGCAAAAAATTGGAATATTGGTAGACACGACTTGCGATCTTGATCTGGAGATCCAAGAAAGAAATCCGAATATCAAGATCGTACCGCTTCAGATCATTTTTAACGATTCAAGAACTTTTCGGGATAAGTATGAGATCAGCTATGATGAAATGATCGCATCTTTAGACGAATTTGAAGCAAAAACATCATTGCCTACGATACAAGATACGATAAATGCTCTTGACGTATTTGTGGAAAAAGGGTATACTCATATCTTCACGCTGGCTTTATCGGACTCGCTCAGTGGGACCCATGGCATGATCAAAACCGTTTCGGAGGATTATAGAGACCGATTGATCATTGAAAATATCGATACAAGATCGGTAACGATGGGTGTCGGTGCTCTGGTACTGGATGCGCTGGATATGATCGACGAAGGAAAGAGCTTTGAAGAAATATCAGCCTATCTCAATCATAAAGTGAGAAACCGAGATGTGTTCTTTGCGGTTGAGACGCTAAAATACCTGATCCGCGGTGGAAGGATCGGTAAATTTTCCGGAACAGTCGGAGAGGCTCTCGATATCAAGCCGATCCTTTATCTTGACAGTGAAGGAAAACTTGTCAACAAAGACAAGGTTCGTGGAAGAAAAAAATCCATTGCTCGTATTGTTGAGCTGATCGAAGAAGCTGCAACAGGAAAAGAGATCGATCGGATCTATGTTCTTCACGGAGCAAGAGAAGAGGAAGCGCTCAGCCTGAAAGAAAAGCTGGCGGAAAAGACGGATGCTCCAATAGAGATCACTCATTTGGGGACACTTGTTTCGGTTCATGTCGGACCGGGGCTTGTAGGTGCATTTGCACTTTATAAATAATAAACGGATCTTTAGTTTTGCTCTAAGACATCTTGGGTTGGCATTAAAGTGTTTTCTTGGGGCCACTACAAAAACAAGAAAGGAATTTTAATTATGAATAAGAAAACTGAAAAAATCGTGTACAATTTGGTGTTCAATGCATTGATCGCCGGATTGTATGCAGTGTTGACCGTAGCGATCGCGCCGATCTCGTATGGTGCGGTACAATTTAGATTATCTGAGATTATGACATTGTTGGTACTTTATAATCCAGCATTTGCTCCGGGGTTGATCGTCGGATGCTTTATCGCAAATATTTTTAGCCCTTTCGGAGTGATCGATATGATCGTAGGAACGATCGCTACTGCGATCGCAGTATTATCGATGACAAAGATCAAAAACGCGCTTCTTGCCTCTTTGATGCCGACGATTTCAAATGGCTTGATCATCGGCACTCAGCTTTGGTATCTTTTGGGTCTGCCATTGTTTGAAACGATCCTTTATGTAGCATTTGGCGAATTTGTCGTTGTGACGATCGTCGGATTGCCTTTGTTTAAGATCATTACCCAAAGAATACCCATAAAAAGTGAGGCGCACTAGAAGAAGCACAGAACAATAAAACAAGATCCGTGGAGGGCTGAGGCCCTCTTTTTATACAATGGACAGTTTATGACAAAGGATCGGTCGTGTCAAAGTGAACGATTGTTCCTACAGAAAATATGCCGGGACTCTTAAAAGGAGAGGAGAGTCAATGAAAATAAGATCAAAACGGCTCCTGAGGAAATAGATCAAAGGGGCAAAGATAGTGTAAAATAGTTGTGGGGGTTTTTAAAAAGAAATAGAGATTAGCTCCA
>JAUNKR010000008.1:42889-58099 GCA_030532705.1 Peptostreptococcaceae bacterium | reverse complement strand
TATTGCAAGACAAATGCATTCATATCTATACTACATTTCAAATGGTATAGAATCTATTAGGTATCAGTATGAAATATAAATTTGGTGTAAAAACTGGGTCTGATACATATGGTAAGTGGGGATCAAAAAGATTATTGAGGCATCGCAAAACAGGTTTTGTTAATTAAGCAAACATATGTATGAGTATTTACTTCTGATTTATTTGACCTCCTTTATTATCATAGATACTTTTTGTTCGATATAAAGGATAAGGGATTCTTTATACGAATCGATGTATGACTTTACACAGATGTACGTTCTTTGAATCTTTTGAGCTAAAAACAACAAGAATGTAAGTTTTTGAACAAATTCTTTTGGCGTACTCCGTTATACAAGCGATAAAACAACTATGCTTAATGTGTTCCATCATCTTAAAAACAAGAATTTTCCAAGTATCTTCCGATGATCAAAAGATAACGATCGCTAAATCGTCTCAATGAAAATCTTCTTGAATCACTTTGGGCGGATGAGCATGACAAGTTTAGATGAAGATACCCCTTGTTTTGATTAACGATCCTAACATCTTGATCAATCTTTGAATAGTTGGATCGTTCATTTCAGAAACTTTTATTACGAAAGGAGTCAAAATGCTAGAAAAAAAACATACAAATCAAAAACAAATCCTCAGCTACCTAATGGCAATGCTGCTCGTGCTCAATATTTTTCTTCCCTCCGGTGCGCATGCCGAAGGAACGAGTTATGATGATGCGAATACGAGATTAAGAATTGGAAATATTCAAAGCATCTTAAAAGTTAAAGAAGGAGGGTCGGATCTTCTAGCCGAAGTTCCAAATGGTGGCCAAATCATTGCGGACCAAAGCGTCAATTTTGAGCTCCGTTTTACTCTTTATCATAAACAAGAACCGGCTTTAACTACTTCGGACAGCCTAAATTTCAAGGTCATGGATGATTTCAAACTTCTAAATGAAGTAAACATACCTATTCATGTTAAGCAAGATCCAGGCGATATCAACGGTGGCATCCAAATCGGTACACTGAATCTAAAAAATACCCCTGACGAAAAAAATATCGTCGGTACAATATCTTTTATCCAAGATAATGAACCAAGTACGAAGGCTTTTAATGAAGCAGCTGACATTGAGATCGTCATGGGCGCCAGCATGAAATATTCAGGCATTGCGTGGCAGGTAGAACAAGCCGGCGAAGATAAAGATCTTTGGGGTAAGGCTTTTAGGCTGATGCCTAGCACCCCGGAAGTAAACTACAAACTTAAAAAAACCGGACAGCTTCTTGAGAATGATCTCAGTAAACCAAAAATTGAATGGACCGTACTTGTCTCCGCAATGAGTGCAGGAAATCCTTTCTCTCTAAGAGGCCATTATCTAGAAGATGTTCTTACCACGGTAGGTAAATATGTCCCGGGTTCATTTAAAGTCGATGGAACCCCTGTAGAACCGGAGATTACGAATACGGGTGATCCTATTTTGGCATACCGCTTTACCGATGATTCGACAAAAGAAAGAATCATTACCTTTGAAACAGAAATTCGACCTGAGGATCTATTCACTTCTCCGAACGGTGATTTAAATCTATCAAACACGATCGTTAACAATAGTATCGATCTCTATCGAGAAAATGACCCTCAATCTAAAGCAAATGCTTCCGCCAAAGTAGAATTTAAATCACAATGGGTCCATAAAGGAGGTTCTATCTATAGCGGACCAAATAAAGAAAACACCGAAAGTGAGCGAAAAGTAACTTGGGAGATCATCATCAATAATATCAATGTTACGACAGATGAAAAGGCCAAAAAAATTTTAGGAACCCCAAAAGGAATGACACTAAATAATGTTGTCATCACAGATCCTTTGCAAAAAGGTCAATTATATCACGACAACAAAGATGAACCATTAACAAACACCACTCCTACTTCCGAGCAAAGCTTTGAAGAAGCATATCTTCAGGAGTCGGATGGAAAAGGTGGATGGAAAGAAAATAAAGTAAGAACTTGGACAAAGAATCAAGCTCCTTCCGGAGGGGTATACTCTATCGGTACCATCACCGGCCCGGTCAAGCTTACGATCAAAGCATCTATCCCGGGATCACAGTTGACCGAAACCACCAATGATATTTCGAAAGTACGCTACTTCAACAAAGCGAAAGTCCAATGGGATGGCTCCGGTGAACTCTCCCCGAGGTCTGTTTATGCTGATTTTCGTTTTAACTCGATCAAAGAATCCTTTTCAAAGTTTCACTATCCAAACGGAAATATTGAATGGGAGATCATTGTAGAAGAGAGAACAAATCCTATTCAAAATCTACAATTCTTTAATATGGTAACTTTTGGTGATGTGCCGATCACAAATATCGCTTCACTCACAGCAAAAAATGGTCAGAATATCCCTGATGGATTCGTAAAAACATATAGCGCCGAAGGAGCGGGAAAACTTCAAGGCCTGGGGCAACGATTTCTTCCTAACACACTGATGAGAACAACTCCGGGTAAGCCCGGTACTCCTCCAACTCCCGAAATCATAAACTTATATGATGGAGATAAGATGGTTGGACAACTTTTAGTTGTGAAAGGTATTGAGGGCACACAACGTGAAACATTCAAGATCCAAACCGAAATCGTTTCAAAAAAAATCCAAAATAATCAATTTATCACAGCAAATTCAACGGACGAAGATGCCGATAAAATAACCAATTCCTCAACTTTATATACCGGCGCTGTGAAGCTCGACTCCGATACGGCAAAGTCAGAACGAAGGATCCGTGTATTATACAAAGATCTCATGAAACGTGAATCTTTCGGTGATTTACCGGCTAATGTGAACAATAGTGCGATGTATACAGAGAAACCATATATCGCTTTTGATTATACTAAGAAGGAAACGGTATATCGTTTGAGCATCAACCCTTTCGCTCACGATTGGACTACGAGAGAATATTTTGATGCTGCGACCGGAACCATGAAAACACATGGTAATGTATCCCTTATTGACACCTTGCCACCGGGATGGGAGTTTAAGAGTTTTGATAATGGATTACCTTTTATGATCTTCAAATCCGGAGCGATCCCGGATACAGATGGCGATTCAAGAGTTACGCTAACCAATGATCAAGGCGCGACTCTTTCCACAGCAACTGCGATCAGCGATCCTTTAAGCAATCTTGAAGCTATGGGCTTAACTTACCAACTTGGCACAGTAAGCAAAACTGCGGGGATCCAAAACACAATCACCTTTAATTTTAGCAAGTTAGATCGGCCAGCCGTAATTCTAGTTAAAGCAGGTCCCACTGCAGAAGAAAAACAAAATCTCTTCACAAAAAACGGAGAAAGCAAAGTAATGAATCACTTGGCCTTTGAAACAGCAGCCGGTATCCGTATCACAGCAGCTCGGGAGGATATCATCAAAAGCAATGCGATCGAGAAAAAATTGAAGATGAGAAACGTGAAAACGCCGGAGATCGATCAAAATGGCGCAGTAACCTGGGTGCTAGATTATCATTCATATGATCTGCCTCGCGGTAATCGTGATCCAATCAGGATCGTTGACACGATCCCTGCCGGGCTTGAGATGCCGGTGGATGTAGAAGGGAATTTACTCTATGACGAGGCTGTAAAAATCTATGAAATCCCATTTACCAACGGAGATTATCCTAGTATCTCCACAGATCTTTCAGCCCAAGCAACTCAAGATCTAAAAAACAATCTCTCTTATAAACTGGATACCAATGAGCTTACATTTATGGTACCTATGCCTGAGGATAAGAATGAGGCGGTAAAATCTTATCGTATCGAATACAAGACCTATATCAAACAGGCACCTGAAAACCCCGAAAGAGGCTTCCGCAATAAAGCTGAGATCTTCGTAGGAAATACAAAGCAAGTCCGTGCCGAAGCATTTGATAATCTAAAGTTACAAAACGCTTTTGTTTATGCGATACTGGGACAAAATGCTTCCGTTAGGATTATAAAGCAAGATGCGAGTAATCCGAACAATAAACTAGCCGGCGCGCGATTTGCTCTATACCCTATCATCAAAAACGCTATCTCGGAAAATGCCCTCTATGCGGGTGTAACAGATAGTAGCGGTGTATTGGACTTTCATGCACTTCGAATTGGAAATTACAAACTGAAAGAAACCATACCGCCGACCGGCTTTAAAATAATGCCTGAAGATATCGAGATCAATGTATCAAAAGGCACCGGTGGCAAAAAAATCGTTACAATCATCGAAAAATCAACCAAAGCACCATCACCAATAACGATTGATAACAACAATATCACTATTTCAAATGAGCGTATGTCCGACTATGTAGGTTCTCTCAAGGTAACAAAGATCCTCACGGATGTTCCGGTAGATCAAAATAAAGAATTTGAGTTTAAAATGACTATTACTGAAAATGGTGTTAGCGATTTACCGGAGTCTTATGACTATGTCATCTATAACAACAATTCTGCCGGTGCTACGAAAAGTATCCGATCGGGTGAAAACTTCAAGCTAAAGCATGGCGAATATGCATTAATCAAGGGAATCCCACATGGTGTATCCATAACGATCGAAGAAAATGCAGCGGTCTATAACACGAAAATCCAAACAAAAGATGCAAATAATACCGTCAAAACGATCGCTTCCAAAAGTGCAAATCTTGATTCAAAGGTTAAAGCAGATCTTGAAATGATTTTCAGCAACACAAAACTAAAACCTACTCCACCGGGAGGAGGAGGCAGTACGCAACCACCTGCTCCAAATGCCAACAAGGGAAATCTGGAAATTTCCAAAACAATTTCAGGTATGACTCCGGATCGAAACAAGTCCTTTGCTTTTCAACTAAATTTTGAAGACAGTGGCAAGTATATTCTCTCAAAGGAAAATCCGTCAACTTCCATTGAAGTCAAAAATGGGGATATCTTTGAGCTAAAGCATGGAGAAAAAGCGACTCTTCATAATCTGCCGGAAAATCTAAAAGTTACGGTAACAGAGCTTGCAGCAACAATGGCAGGATATACAGTAAACAAGCCAAGCATCACAAGCACGATCATAAAAAATAACACTGTCAAAGCGCAATTTGTCAACACCAAGACAGCAGATGCTGCTGTAGGTAATCTCGAGATCAAGAAACAGGTCGTCGGTACAGCGAATAAAAATCAAGCTTTTGAATTTACTGCTACCTTTGCGGACGGTAATAGCTACAAGGCGGTCAAAACGGATATTCAAGGTATATCTACAATAATCGATCTGGTAAACAATGGAATATTCACTCTAAAGCATGGTGAGAAGCTGACGATCCAAAATTTACCAAAGGATCTTAACGTTACGATCACAGAAAAGAGCTATGCTAATTATGAGGTTACACCAAGTAAGGAACAAACGCGCGAAATCTTAACAGGAACCACTTTATATGTCACATTTACAAATACAGCAAAAGAGATAAACAATGATGGAGGCGGAAGCACCCCACCATCTACAACAAGACCGGATAAACCGAGTTCATCGGATCAGCCAAAGAAAGAGGATCCGCCTAAGTTACCGGAGACTCCTAAAACGCCAGAGGATCCTAAAACATCGACTGATACCGATCGTCCATCCCGATCGACGACTTCCTCCGGTCCGGATGATGAAAACATCTCGGATGATGGATCCCCAAGATCCGGACTTAATAAACATGGAAACAAAATAAACAGTCCGTCCAAAATAGCCGGCGCACCAAAAACCGGATCGGTACTTTGGAATCATACAATACGAAACTTTTTGACTTACGGAACGATCCTATTGCTCCTTGCAATGCTTGGAGAAGAATATCGCCGCAAAAGATGATCCGAAGTTTACAAAAATTATAAGATTTAAGTATAGTGATCACAAAATCATCTTCAGATCACACAAAAAGGTCGGAGCAAATACTCCGACCTTTTTGATTCCGAAATCAATAAGTTTATTTAGTATATAACTCACTCAAAAGACTGTTTAATACTAATACCTAATCGATTCTATAGCATTTGAAATGTAAGATACATATGAATGCATTCATCTAGAAATATAGCGGTATAAGTGCTCATATTTTCAATATGCCTTTTAATAGAGATTGGTATAACCTAATTTCCTACACTTTTTATCATCACTATTAGAATGACATTCCTTTTTCTGCAAAATTTAATACTGCTTTCTTCGGTTCCATCTTCGGATACACTTTGTCATTCACCGTGATGACCGGCGCAAGCCCACATGCTCCCAAACAGGAGACCGTCTCCAGTATAAACACCCTATCATCCGATGTATGTTTTTTGTCCGTCAGAGCGAGCTCATTGCGGATCGCATCATAGATCGGGATCGATCGACGCACATGACAGGCGGTCCCGTCGCAGATCTTGATCACACACTTACCTTTTACTTCTAATAAAAATTTCTCATAAAATGTTGCCACACCAAAAATTTTCGCCTCACTTACATCCATCTGTTTCGATATGTATTGCAGAGATGCTTTCGGTAAGTATCGATAATGCTTCCGGATCCCCTGCATGATATTGATCAGCTGTTCCTTCTCTTTTCCATATTTTTCAAGGATTTAATCCAATACCATTTTCATATCATTCATCTTTTTCACCTCCGTAAAGCAAGATCCCTTAGCCTTATTTTACAATACATCACTCCGCTTTAACGAAAGAAAAAATAATACAAATTTTTTCTAGTAATTTTATCTTTTGTGCAAAATGTCATAAAAATAGCGCAACCGTCAAAAATCCCCCTTAAATAGATGGCCTTCTCGCCTTGCCTACTTAAGGAGGATTATCAAAATCTGCTACGCTTGGATCTTATTCAGAGGACATAACCTCATTCTTCTATGCTTTTTTCTTCGGCTGAAGATCGACTCCCTCGATCGTATATTTGTCTTTGAATGCAGTCAGTCGTTCACGCTCGATATCATCTTTTCTCAGCTTTGTCTCGACGACTTTACCATCCGAGTAGACCACATCCAATTTACCGTCACGGATGATCGTATCATTGAATGTCAATGCAATATAACCTGTCTGAGCATTTCCTTTTTCACGATGTTTTACAGTCACTTCGTAGAAAAGGACCAACTGATTTGTTGTCCATCCATAGCCCAGATTGTTTGGATCTTTTGCAACCAAAAGATTTGCCTTATCAAACTTGAAGCTGCTTTCAAAGTTCTCACTGTTAAAATGATAGTCTCCTGTGAATTCATAATAAACATCAGCAGATTCTTTTACCAGATATGCTTCAATAATGTCATTCGCTTCTTTCATAATGTTCTCTTTGGTCGCATCATCGATCTGCGACGCGGAGTTTAGATACTCATCCAGCTTTTCAACTGTGTATTCTTTAGTCGCGGACGGAATGATATACATATGATCAAGTGCTACACTTTCGCTGTAATTTGCAGTAACGGTGACCTTGTCCCCGATCTTCAAATTGCTCGACGGTTCAACACTGAAATTCACATTCTTAACAAAATCGTCTTCGCTCTTATTATATACTTCTGCCGATCCTTTTGGAGAAACGCCGGTGAAAACGACTTCAACATCTTTGAAGATATCGATCTTGGTGCCTTCCGGAAGATCTGCGACCTTCACCTTGATATCTCCGCCCATGATCTTGACCTTATCCTGCTCATTCGGACTGAATTCCACTTTGACTACTACCGTATCCCCATTCTTTAGATTTTCGGACGGCTCCACTGAATATTCCAGACGATCCATATAGCTTCCGATCGCAAAAAGTCCTTCCATTGAATCGACCGATATCTTACCTTTTTCAGAAATCGCCTTTACCAAGCCCTCTTCATCCAAAATAACATTTGCTCTACCATATCCATCCATGCCCTCGATATCCACAGTATAGAACGTAGTAGCATCCACTTTACGCCCACAGCCTGTAAGCAATACCACAAACAAAAGTAGTAAACCCATCCATTTGAAATGATTTGATCTTCTCATCCTCTACCTCCAAATTTTATACGATAGGATCTTATCATCCTGCCCCTTACAGTTCATCAAAGACCCTTGACGTCATATTACCATATATTCGATATTTTAACAACTATTATCTAGTCTCTTAATGATCTTTTCTTCCTTCAATGGTAAGATTTTTATCAATTTGCTAAAAAAAAGAGAGGTCCCCCTCTCATTCTTTTCTAAAATTCAAAAGGATGCACAGGGCATCCTCTTTCTTCTGTAATTATTCAGGCTGCGGTGCGTCTACCGGGCAAACTGAAGCGCAAGCTCCGCAATCGATGCAAGCATCTGCATTGATCACATATTTGTCATCTCCTGCAGAAATTGCACTTACAGGGCACTCGCTCTCGCAAGCTCCACAGCTGATGCAAGCGTCATGAATTATATAAGCCATAGTAATACCTCCTATTATTGATAACTTTATTTGGATTATACCAAATAGAATTTCATCTGTAAACAGTTTTGCTAAATTCTTTTCATTTTTTACAATTAGTTAGTTAAGCTGAACTAACTGTTTGCAGGCGTTCCACAAATTCCGAAGCTCATTTTCTTAATTTATTATAAACTTAATAACTTGCTTTCTATTTCCTTATAAAAAATGGTTGAACTTATTTCGTTTATGTTCTATAATTTAAATAGGAAACGTATTCCAAATTTTATTATCAAATCATAAGGAGTGTTGAAATGGAAGTTAAAAACGTAAAAGAGTCACTAAACCCATTTGAGATTGCTCAAAAGCAAGTAAAGAATGCTTGCGACAAGCTAGGTGCAGACCCGGCAGTGTATGAAATACTTAAAAACCCAATGAGAGTACACGAAGTTTCTTTCCCTGTAAAATTGGATAACGGAACTGTAAAGACTTTTGTTGGATATCGTTCACAGCATAACAATGCATGTGGTCCATACAAGGGAGGGATTCGATTCCATCCTGCAGTAAATCTTGACGAGGTAAAAGCTCTATCAACTTGGATGACCTTCAAATGTTCTGTTACCGGCGTTCCATATGGCGGTGGTAAAGGTGGTATCGCAATCGATCCAAAAGATTACTCTGAAAGAGAGCTTGAAGCGATCTCCAGAGGATTTGCTGCTGCGATCGCTCCATTTATTGGAGAGAAAGTAGATATCCCTGCTCCGGATGTAAATACAAACGGAAAGATCATGGCTTGGATGGTTGATGAATATGAAAAGGTAACCGGTCAATATGCTCCGGGCGTATTCACAGGAAAACCTGTTGAATTCGGTGGATCTTTGGCTAGAACAGAAGCAACAGGATATGGTGTTGCGATCATGGCTAAAGCAGCTCTTGAAAGATTGAATATCGACTTCAAAAATGCTACAATTGCTGTTCAAGGATTCGGTAACGTAGGAAGCTACACCGCACTTTATGCTCACAGATTGGGAGCAAAAGTTGTTGCAATCTCGGATATCAACGTTTCAATCTACAATGAGAATGGAATCGACATCGAAAAAATGTTCGTAGATCCAGTTCGTCCGGTAGCAAACAATGGCTACGGAAAAGAGATCACAAAAGAAGAATTCTTTGCACTGAAAGTAGATGCGATTCTTCCATGCGCTCTTGAAAACCAAATCACTTCCGCAAATGCAGGTTCTATCGTAGCAAAAGTTGTTTGCGAAGGCGCAAACGGCCCAACAACTCCGGAAGCGGATGAGATCCTAGCTAAAAACGGCGTACTTCTTGTACCGGATATCCTGGCAAACTCCGGTGGAGTTACTGTATCTTACTTCGAGTGGGTACAAAACCTTCAAAGATTCAGCTGGTCATTTGAAGATGTTCAGAAGAAGCAAGAAGATCTAATGTACAAAGCATTTGATGATATCTGGAACTTGATGCATGAGTTCAAAGTAGATATGAGAACAGCAGCTTATATGATGTCTATCAGAAGGATCCAAGTAGCTATGAAGCTAAGAGGATGGTACTAATCTGAATCTGAATTTGATATGATCGATATAAAAATGGCGCAGCTATGCTGCGTCATTTTTTGTTGGCTATCCTTCTTCCTTAAAATAGTTTACTTATTCAATGACCACCATCTATGTTTCACATAAAATAAAATTTTTCTGTAATTTTATTTTTATAATACTCATTTCCCATATCACACCCATAACCATTGCAAATAACAATTTATAATCAAAAAATTATTTTCTAATTATACATTTCTCACAGACACATTATATATTTTCTCGAATAATTAACAGAAAAACTATTGACTTTTGTATGGAACTTTTATAGAATAGCTCCTAGCGCGTCCAAAAGGGCAGATAAAAATAGGAGGTTTTATGTTTACAAACAAAAAATCATTTTCAAGAGCAAGTCGCTTGCTCGTCACCTTGCTGATCTTTTCATTTGTATTGAGCTTTGATCCTGCAGCGGTCTTCGCTGAAACGCCGGCTCTTCCGCCGGGAGTTGAAACACCGGATACCGAAGCGATCCCGCCGAAGGTTCAAGTAAAATACAGCATTAAATTCGTGAGCAAAGATGGTACTCAGCTTTTATCTCCGATCACAAAGCTCGATTTCTCCGGCACAGAAGTAACGGAGTCTTCGATCGCGATCCTGGAATATGTTCCTCAAGAGACATCTATTACCAAGACACTCTCTACCGAAGAACATTAAGAGATCGTATTTGTGTACGAAAAGATCCAGGAGATCGAAAGAAAGATCGTAAAATATGAAGTACGATATGTCGATGCAAACGGCAACAAGTTGTCCGATCCGGTGACCAAGCTGAATTTTTCAGGCGAGGAATTTACCGAAAAGGCATTGCAGATCGACGGCTACCAACCGATCGCAGAAACACAGAATGTACTTCTTCTTGAAGGAAATAACCGTCCGGTGATCTTCACATACAAAAAAGAGGCTTCTGCGCCGAAGAATGTTCAAGTGAAGTATCAGGTAAAATACATCGATATCTACGAGAATGAGATCGCCGATACGGTAACCAAGATCGATTTCTCCGGCAAGGAGATCGTGGAAAAAGCCGTTTTCATCGAAGGATATACTCCTCGTCTACAATCAAAAACGGTCACATTGTCTGCCGAGAATAATGATCCGATCATTTTTGTTTACCTAAAAGGAAATGTAACCCCTCAAAATAAACAGGTAAAATATCAGATCAAGTTCGTAGATACGAACGGAAAAGAGATCGCGGATCCGATCACAAAAGTGGATTTCATCAATGCGACTGTCATCGAGAAAGCCCCTGAGATCAAGAAATATATCAAGCCGCAGGCATCCAAGACATTGACCTTGACAGAGGCTCAAAATCAATCGATCGTATTTGTTTATGAGAAAACGGATGAAGTCAAGACACTTCGTGAGTTTATCAGCGAAAAGATCGATCTGAATACGGATCTGGTCTATACGGATATCAATTTTGCCGGACGACCTGAAGATCTGAAAGACTTCGTTGCCAAATCGATCTACAAGCGTAAATTAGCTGTAAAATTCTATGCGACGGAAGAAGATGTCGATAAATTGTATTGGGAGCTATGGAACAAACCATTTGACGGAAGCTTGGTTCGTATGGCAAGATTATGGACGAGCCGAGACAATGTTCGAAGATCCGAGACTTCGACACCGGGCGTTTATGAATACGCGATGGGGATCACTTACCACATCTCAAGAGAGCAATTGATCGAAACGGAAAACAAGATCGATGAGATCATCCAAAAGCATGATCTAAAGAATAAGAGCGACTATGATAAGGCAAAGATCATCTATGATTATCTGATCAACACGACCGAAGTGAACAAAGACAACAACTTGGGATACAATCGATACAATCATAGTGCCGTATTGATGGCAAACGCAGGGGTATGTGAAGGATATGCGATGGCTTATTCAAGAATTGCAGAGCGTGCAGGATTGGAGTCAAGATTTGTCAGCGGCCTTTACTATCCGGCTTGGGACAAAAAAGCACAAAAGAGATATTTTGATGCGATGATCCCGAAGATCCAGACCGAAGTTTTTGACAAGAGATTAAATCACGCTTGGAATCAAGTAAAGATTGACGGACAGTGGTATCATGTGGATTATACCATGGTGATTACTACTATTCCAACAATGCAAATTCTTACACCTACCACACTTTCCTAAAATCCGACACAAGCATCGGTGATGACAGAATTTGGAACTACGACTTCACGCATAAAGCGCCGGAGGATTACAAAGGAAAATTCGTCCTCGATAAGACGATCAATTAATCAAAAATAAAGCGGGCTTGATCCCGCTTTACATATCAAACCACCCTATCGGACCGAGCTCTAGAAGCCGACAGCACAAGCTATCGGCTTTTTTGTATGCAAAAAAACTTACCCGATTATCACAAGTGGCATCGATCGTCTGCCTCATAAGCTGTCCGCTTTTGTATGTAAAAAGACCCCCGATCCAATCTCGATCGAAGGCCTATATCTCATTATCTTACTTTGATATCCTTATTTCTTCTTCGCTGCCATATCCGCCAAATAGTATTTACCCGGTGTATTGAAGAATTCTTTGGTCAGGCTTCTCGCCTTGCCCGCCAAGATCAGTACCGCGATCATATTCGGGATAACGATCATCGCCAGGAAGAAGTCTGTCAGTTGATACAAGAACTCCAATCCTCCGAATACGCCACCAAGGATCGCTGCAACATATACATATTTCCAAATGCGTGCAAATGCAGTACCGAATAGGAATTCTGCCTGCTTCTCACCGTAGAATACCAATACGATGATCGTAGAAAGTACGAACAGAAATACACAGATCGTTACCAAATAGTCTCCTGCAACACCGAATACGGATGAGAAAGCGATGGACGGCATGGACGCTGCCTTATCTGATCCTACTTCCTGCCATACGCCTGATGTAAGCACAGCCAATGCAGTTACGGTACATACGATGATCGTATCGACCATAACCTCGAATACTCCCCACATTCCTTGACGGACCGGATGATCCACGGTTGCCGTAGCATGAGCCATCGGCGCAGTACCCATACCGGCTTCATTCGAGTACACTCCTCGAGCAGCTCCCCAACGTAGAGCCAACGCTACCGTTGAACCTGCAAATCCTCCTGCCGCTGCAGTCGGTGTGAAAGCATGAACGAAGATGCTCGCAAGCGCTCCCGGTAAATTAGCAATATTTAAGATAATAACAACAACTGCCGCTAAAAGATAGATCCCGGCCATAAAAGGAACCAATTTGTCCGTTACACTTGCAATACGCTTAAATCCACCCATTACGACCAGACCAACAAGGACCGCGATAGCAACGCCTGTTGCGATCGGTGGAAGATTCAATGTCTCAGCATTTTGTACAGCCGATACGGACTGTGTTGCGATCGATGGAATGATCTCGATCATCAGGAAGAATGCAAACCAAGCTCCCATAAACTTTCCGATCGGACCCAAGCCGTACTCTGACAAACCTTTTGAACAGTAGTAGAAAGGTCCTCCGGTATATTCGCCGTTCGCATTTTTTTCACGATATGCAAGACCCAAAACGATCTCAACATACTTTGTTGCACAGCCAAGGATCGCAAGGACCCACATCCAGAAGATCGCTCCCGGTCCCCCAAATGCGATCGCAACAGGAACCCCTACGATATTCGATGCACCGATACTGGATGCCAAAGCTGCAACCGCTGCCGAAAACGGAGATACCGCATTCGGATCATTAGAATCCGGCTTCGAAAACATCTTTCCGAAAGTCTGCGTACAAATATACCAAAAATGACGAATTTGTACAAAACCCGTTGCAACAGTACAGTACAGACCACCTACTCCGATCAGGATCAAGATCGGCGGCCCCCAGAACCAGTTGGCAAAGTCAACAAAAATTTTAATAATCCCTTCCATAGTCAACCTCCTATATTAAATTGTCGTGCACCCTATACAGAGCACTTTATTGAGAAAATGCTCGATCGAATTGGCAACGTCCACCACCGTTTCGATCTCGACATATTCATCCATAGAATGAAAGTTCCGACCGTTTGCTCCAAAAATCACGGTCGGGATCCCAAGCATTCCTCCGATATGATTAAAATCACCAATGCTTGAGAAAAAAGACTCCGATATTACTTTTCCTGTCGTTTCTTCGATACTATCCACAAATTCTCGGATCAGCCCCTCATTCGGATAGAAATAAGGTATAAATCCGCCATCAAAAGACGGTGTCGCCGCCTCTCGAAATTCGATCTCATACCGACTCCTGATCGCTATTTTTGAAAGCGCCGATCGGATCTCCTCGAAAATAGTTTCTTGGCTCTCACCTCGAACCGTATGCCGAAACACTTCCAGCTCCGCTCGATCCGGTACAGAGCAGGCATCTTTTCCGCTACTTAGGCGGATCACTACAGACGATCCTTTTTTTAGATCCGGATCTTCCAACAACTCCAGATCTTCGATCGCTAAAGCGGCTTTTGCCGCATCGATCAAAGCGCTGACTCCTTTGTCCGGCGTTGCAGCATGACTGGATACTCCGAAAAATTTGATCTTGTAGTTATAGCCTCCACGAGCCCCAAGACATATACAAGGGTGTGCTTCTTCCGAAAAAGCTGCACTGGGCTCCGTAATGATGGCGATATCGGGCTTACCGATCCGATCTTCTTCGATCAAAAAGGTAGTTCCCAGCCCATAAGGCCCCTCTTCATCCGATACAAAATGACAGGTGATCCTTCCGGCAAAATCCTTACCGTTTTTCTTTATAAAGGATCCTAATGCAAGTAGCACAGCCGTCACTCCACTTTTCATATCCAATGCGCCCAAACCATAGGCTCGGTCTTCCTCGATCGTCAAGTCATATGGATCCTTTGTCCACCCCATCGGTTCATTGACCGTATCCAGATGCGCATTAAAATAGATATGTTTTCCCGGTCGATCCCCCACAATGTCAACGATGACATTGTTTCCGTAAAAGTTCGTGACCTTAGCTTCGTGAAATTCATGAATAAAATTCACGATTCCTCTTTCATCGAGCCAACCGGATACAAAGCGAGCAATTTCCGTTTCATGAAAATAGGGACTTCGGATCGACACTAGCTTTTTTAGTAGATCTAACACTTGATCTTTTGTGATCATATCCACTCCTTTTTGTAAAGCAAACGTCTTCCTACTACTATACCACAGATTTCCCATAATTTCAAACGATTATAAGCATTCTCAAGAAGCTATTTTTTTAACGTTTTGTACGATCCGCCCCGATTTATAAAGCCTTCCTTTGTTACGATC
>JAUNKR010000008.1:0-42879 GCA_030532705.1 Peptostreptococcaceae bacterium | reverse complement strand
CCGCTTCCTTCATCCGCTTGCACAGGGACGCAAAAAACACCGGGTCGGTCTAATGACTTTCCCGGTGTCGTATCGTAACTCCTCTATTCGATCTCTTTATTCCTGCAAAAGACCCTCGCCTATCACTTTATGGTCTTGTCTTCGCTTTTCGTATCATCGCTCCAAAAGTACGGATTCTCCATATCGTAGCTTACGACGGATCTCCTGCACCTGATTGTCCATCGCCTCCAGATCTTTGAGTCTTTCTTTTTCTTCCTGCGAAGTCTCCAGCACTTTGCTGATCCCTCCGTTTGAGATGACGATCCGACGATCCGCCATCAGCGCAAGGAGCGGATCATGTGTTGCCATCAATACGATCTTATCCTCCGAAACAAGAAGATCCAGCGCTTTCTTTCGATCGATCCCCGCATTCTCGATCTCATCGATCAAAACGATCGGCGATGTACTCAAGATCGCAGTATCGGCGATCATCAGCGCACGGGATTGTCCTCCGCTCAGCGAAGTGATCTGCGTGTCGGTCGTGAACTGTTCGCCGGCAAGTTTGTTTGCCGCTTCCACGATCCGAGCCACGACCTCGGAAACATTCTGCACCATCCTGCTCTGTGCATGCAATTCCAAAAACTCCTGAACAGTCAAGTCCATGACGAAGTTCATATTTTGGGAAAGCTGTGCGACCAGCTTGTTGTTGGAAGAAAAACGCCATTTTTTGTCCGGCACCTCATTGTTGATCAGGATCTCCCGATCAGTCGGCGTGTCTCGCTGCGCCGTCCATTCGATATCGGCAAGCAGTCTCGATTTTCCCGAACCCGTCGGTCCGACGATCGCAACGATCTCGGATTTCTTGATCTCCAAGCGATCAAAACCTTCTTTTTCTCCCGACTTATTCTGCCCCGGCAAGATGGTCAAACTGCGTACGCTGTTGTCCTCATCCATCCCGAGAAAAGCCTGCATCTGCACGATATAGTCAAAAAAGTCCGCTTCAAGCTGCGCGATATCCATCGCATTGTCTTCGATCTCTTCTTCGGAGAAGTGAGCCAAAAAATCGGCATAAGTCTTCTCTTCATAGCCTGTGATATCCAATTGATTGTCTTCCAGATAGGTGGTGATATATGGGTAAAGCTCCAGAAGTTCGCTGATTTTCTTATTTCGCATTCTCCGCCTCCATCTTTTCTACCATGTTCATCTTACGGACATTCCCCATTTGGTAATTCTCGCCGATCCTGCGCTCACCCAAACAATAGGAGCAAAGTGCCGACGGCATCGGGAATCGCAGCTCCATCCCTTGCACCGTTTCGATATGCTTTTCTTCATCGTACAAAAGGGTGCTCAGCTCATAGGCTCCCTGTCCGGTCAGCCCATTGACATGCATCGTGATCGCCCGTGGATTGACAGAGCTTACCTTTGCCGCAAAAACCTCGCGCTCCGCCTGAGAGACGATATCCCCTTTTGTGATGACGACGATATCCGCCGCTCGAAGCATCGGCCCGATCTTTTTCGGTGTGTTGATCCCTGAAAGATTGTCGATCACACAGATCCCTTTGACCTCTTTCAAATATGGAGAACATCGATTGCACAGACCCGCCGATTCGGTGATCAACAGATCCAAATTGTTCTTTCGTCCCCATTGCACGACTTCCTCGACATTCGATGCGAAGAAGTGATCCGGACAAAGCGCACCCGAAAGCCCTTTTTGGACCAAGATCCCCGCTTTTTCATACAATATATCATCATCGGTGTAAAGACAGTCAAATTTGACGACCCCCACCGAAATATTTCTCTGCTTGAGCGCTTCCGCAGTCTTAAGGATCAGCCCCGTTTTTCCCGATGACGGCGGTCCCGAAACTACTACAAAATTCATACTTCCTCCTATACAAACGGCTGTCCTATCCAGCCTCTATCCTCTCTAATTTATTAGAAGCAGCATGATCGCTGCTTCATATTATACTCCGACGATCTCTTTGAAGATGCCTTCGCATTTTGCCAGGATCTCCCCGACATCATTATTGTGGATGAAATCCCAGCCCACCCATACAAAGCCTTGATCCTCGGTCAATCCGTTATCGACATTCGGATTGGTCGATGGGAATTTTCCTCCGCCGGAGAAGATCGTTCCGACTTCCTTCGACATAAAGTAATCTATAAAAGGTGCGACCTCTTTCGTGTCTTTTTTCGCCAGCAGGAAGATCGGGCTGACGATCGCCCCTTCCTTCGGCCAGATTGGCTTGATCGGTCCATTCTCCGGTAACATCTGCGTAAAGAAATACGGCGAGATGCTGATGACGGGATCGACAGTTTCTCCAAGCAGTCCCTTCGCTTTGACCATCTGTGCCGGGTGAAGACTCTTCTTAAAGGATCTGCCGAGCTTATGGATCCCTTCCTCCCCAAACATTTGGTAGATATGAAGGATCACGGCGTTGAAAAGATCCAGGTCATGCATCGGCAATGCCATCGTATTTTCAAACTCCGGTGTCAGGATATCCGCCCAGCTCGTCGGCATCGGACGGTCGCCAAGAAGCTGCTGATTGACCATGATGATCGCCGGCACGACACCGATGATCGCATACTGCTCCTTCGGATCCCGAAGGTCGATCTTCTCGTTCGCAAAATCCTTATTAAAGCCCTTCTGAGCTGTGTAGAACACATTTTGATCTTTGAACTGACCCATATACTTTTTGTCAAAAAACAGATCGAATCCGGCCGAAAGCATCACATCCGGCAATTTATCCACATCGCCTTCCGCCACCTGATCCTTGATCCAGTCCAATCCCATGCTCGCCGAGCGAAGATCATAACCGATGCTTTTGTCTGTCGTCTTCTTAAAATTCTTAAGTTCTTCTGTGAAGTTTTCAAGTAATGGGATACGGATCGGACAAGGCAGCACCCCTTCGATCCGGATATCGCCATCGGCAAAGCTTCCCTCTTCACGAAGAGTCTGATCGATGCCTTCTCTGCTCTGTGCGATCGCATCATGCAATTTTTCGCAGAAAATCTCTTCATTGATCTTCTTCATTTTCAAAGCCATCTCAAGCGTCACCGAATTCGCCATCGTTTGACGCATCGCAGGATTTTTGAGCTGTTCAAAACCATTGATCAAAAAGACCTCCAAGGTCTCCGGATATTTATCCAAGATCGTTCCGATCTTGTCTTTTGTACTAAAATATGTTGACATAGCTGCTCCTTTCAACTTTTGACCTCTCTCCCGTGAACAACATCCGGTTCCCTTTTTCGGAGGGGAGATCTGCTCTATTCCTCTATAAAACTTTCTTCCGATGTAGTTAGTCATCGCTTCAGTAGCTATATCATAACATAATTTTGTACTCTATGGTGTAACATATGATACAAAAAAAGAAGAAATCCTAAAAAGGCAGATCTTCTTTTATATGGTGTCATCGGTCGGACTGAGCCGCCGGGATCTTGACGACCACCTTGTTTTTGCCCGTATTCTTTGCTTCATACAGTGCGCTATCTGCCCGGCGAACAAGCTCGGAGACCTGGGATCTTTCTGCTTTTTCAAGCACAGAAAGCCCGATGCTCACCGATATTCGCTGTAAAGGTGTCCAGCGGTTTTCGATCCCCAGATCAAAGACCATCTTTCGAATTTTCTCTGCGAGCACTTCACTTTCTTGAAGATTTATGCCAAAACAAGCGCCTACAAATTCTTCTCCGCCAAATCTAGCGGCGAGACCGCCCCGTTCTTCCAAATGGATCTCCACGATCTTTGCAACTTTTTTGAGCACCTCATCGCCTTCCAGATGTCCATAGGTATCATTGTAGATCTTGAAGTTATCGATATCGATCATAAAGATGGAAAGACTTTCTTCTTTTTCTTCCGCCTCCTTTGTACGATCATGCATCTTTACCTTAAAAGCCCGGCGATTATAGATCTGTGTCAGACCGTCCACCAAGGAGATCTTTTCCAAGATCCGATTTACTTCTCGAAGCTCCTCCTGCGTTTTAAGGTACAGCTCGATCTCTTGCCGCAAACTCTCCGATCGGATCGCATTGTTCAAGGCGATCGACAGATATGGAAGAAGTTCCTCTAAAAATCGGAGATGCTCTTGTGTATAAGCCTTCGGCTTAGCATCTTGGATCGTACAGACTCCGATCACCTCCTCGCCCACTTTAAGCGGCATAAAGACGATGGATTGTGCGATCTTTCCCGTACCCATCTGAACGATCTTTCGACCTTTGAAACGCTCGTCATGATCCAATTCATCCGAAAGAATGATCTTCCCGGTCTTCATACACTCGATCGTTATACTACCTTTATTCTCCAAAGAGATTGTAAATTCTTTTTGCAATTCGTTCTCATGATAATATGCGATGGAGCGAAGCTGATTTTTTTCGCGCTCGACCACCATCAAAACAAAGATCGTCAACGGCATATTCGCCGCAAGATTTCGGTAGATCTTATCAATGACCTTGCTTAGATCCAGTGAAGAAGTCATATCTTTCCCCAGCTCATTGATCATCTCGATCCGGGAATATGCCTCTTGAAGCGCATTTTTGTTTCGCACGGCTTCTTCTGCGATCAATGAAAGCTCTTTGTTTTTAGATTCCATCACCTCCACATTCTCGCTATTTGTGATCAGATCATCCAAGAGATCCAGCGCATCGACATGTCTCTTCCGAAGCTCTTTCTGGTACAGCATCGTCGCATGCGTATATTTTAGTCCGAAGTGGAAATTTTTCTCCCGATCTCCGATCTCCTCATAATATTCTCTTAATAAACCATATACTTCAGCATCTCTTTGCGGGATCGGTGAATCTTCGATCGATTCCATCTCCTGCAACTCCTTGGCATAAAAATCCGAAGGCAGCTTAAAGAGCTGACACATACGCATAAAACTGATCAATAATCTTATCCGTTCGTTGATGTCCCCTTCTACGATCAGCTCTTTCGCTCTATAATACTCCTCTTTTCCTTTTTCAAATCCCTTGATATGAAAAAGGTAGATCATCTTATTAAAATGATAGGCATATTGCCCCCGCTGGTTTGGAGAGATCCGATTAAGTTCTTTCATTTCTTCCAGCGCCTTTTCCGTTTCCTCGATCCTTCCGGTAAAACAAAGCGTGATCAGCAATTCTCCGAGATATTTTAATTTTTTGGACTCATAGCGAGGCTGATCTTTTCCAACCTCTTCTAAGCTGTCGATCGCCTTCTGCGCATAAACATAACCCTTTTCAAATTGCTCAAGTATAATATAGATCACCGCAAGATTATTGTATGCGATCGAGGTCATCGCCTTGAGTCCATGCTGAGACTCCACTTTGATCACATTGCGATAACATTCCATCGCCCGCTCCAGATTCTCAAATCCGAGATAGCCTGTTCCCATCAGATTCCAGCACATCGACAGCAGCTTCCAAAGTCCCAGCGCTGTCAAACGATCGACCAGCTCCAAACAGGGAGCGAAGATCTTCTGTGCTTCACCATAGATCACCAAAACGAGCATCTGCACCGTATCGATCGTCGCTCGAAAGATAAAATCTTCCTGATATTCATTTGTATTTCTCAATTCTTCGACAAGCACTCTTCCGCCTGCCGGATCGCTCATCACCTTGGATACAAGATCCTCGTAGAGCTCATTGTGATCCATCGTCAAATATTTTTCCATTTCCATGATCTTTCTATGAATATATTTCTCCTTCATCTTGCCGGTCGATCTGAAAAGACCGCACAAACAAGATCCATTTATTTATCGACCGATCGAGGCTTTTTGAGAAGTCCAAAGCTGTTTTTGTACAGAATTTCGGATCGATCCGAAAAAATGCGGACAAAGATCCGCCATTCAAAAGTCGCCCCTTCAAAACAATTCCTTCGTCATATAAAAGTCTCCGGAATAATTTAGACTTCGGAGACCCGTTAATACTCTATTTTCTTTGCTTTTCACAAAATAATGTTCCACTTAAGATCCATACACCAAAACCTAGGCATCGCGATCCGATCGAACCATGCGGCCTCAAGATCCGCTGAAGGTCTTTTCGTATATTTGACATACCGGTCTCGCATTGGTGCGACCCGGATCCATCAAAAAACTCTCCACCGAAAGTCTTTGCGTATGATTTACGGAGCCTGTCATCCGTACATCTATTGGTTTTGGTTTGCTCTTGGAACTTTTGCACCACTTCTCTAGTTTTTCTTTCCGGTCTTTAGCTTCTGCTGCTCCTCTTTGAGCTTCTGAGGCGTTACGTCATTGCCTTCCCGGTCTTTTACTGTTGAATGAAGCAAGATCTCCTTGGTCGACCCGACCACCGCCTCCAAATATTTTTTGCGAAGCATCGCCTGCTCCGCCTTCTCCTCCGCTGTCAGCTCTCGCTCTTTTGAGAGCCTTGCCAGCTCATTGATACGAGGTATCTCTTTTATCAACATATCTTTCTCCTTCTTTATTAGTGTACCATATTAGCTTAGTATATCATATTCCATCGTTTTATTCACTATCAACTTTATCCGGCTCCCTTTCCCTTCTTCATTTTTCGAAATATTCTTCTGCGGTCACATCCGGAAGAGATGTCGCCCATCCATAACCATTATGTTCTTGCGCATCGGCTTGAGATCCTTTTCGCCACCCGATCAGAAATAGCATCTTATTACCGAAACCTAATAAACCATAGATGAGATCATGATCGCTCCGTTCCGATGGAACAGTGAAGCGGTGAAGGCATCGTGCTCTACAAGGCCGGAAAAAACGGTTATTCAAAATACAAATTGTTGACAACGATATCGGTCCGCGGTATAATTATATCGTAAGCCGATATATCGCCACTTGATATATCGATCAGCTTTCGTTCTCCAAAGCGATCCCGGCGGCTCCATTTTGATTGCTGTCGATCGAATTTATCAGAAAGCAGGTGTCTATGTCAAAACCCAATATCGCCTTGACCGAAGCGGTCTTTTATACCTTGCTCTCCCTGCTCGAGCCCCTGCATGGCTACGGTATTATGCAAAATGCGGAGAATTGGTCTCAAGGAAGGATCAAGCTTGCGGCCGGGACACTCTATGGCGCACTCAACACGATGCTCGATCGGGAATGGATCATTGCACTTCCCGAGGAGGAAAACAGTCGAAAAAAGGAATATGTCATCACACCGAAAGGACGAGAGATCTTGGAACAGGAGATGCAACGACTTGAAGAGCTCGTTACAAATGGAAAACGAATTTTAAGGGAGGCAAACGATGGAAAAGAATTTTTATAAATTTTTTGCTTGGTGGGATTCCGAAAAGGAAGAGACCTGGCTCAATGAGATGGCGGATCAAGGATGGGAGATCCTTTCATGCGGTTACTTTAAATATACTTTCCGAGAAAACCCAAATGATCTATACTATGTACGGACCCAAAGTCTTTCTTTCCCCTATGGAAGCACAAAAAGAAATGAATACATCCGTTTTATCGAAGAGACCGGTGCGGAAACGGTGGAAGACAACAGTTCCAAGATATATTTTAAGCGCAAGAGATCGCTCGGAGAATTTGTTCTCTTCTCAGACTACAAAAGCCGGATCCAGCAACTTAGAAATTATATCCTCTACATGCTCCCTGTCCTGCTTGCAAATATTGTACCCGCTTTGCTCAATTACGGCATCTATTTCAACTCCGATAATCCTCGAAAGTTCACTTTCTATGGCGCAACGCTAAATGCGCTCATCGCTTTTTGGATGCTTTATGTCATGATCAAAATGTTTATCAAACGTCACCAGCTTGTCAAAGAAGCAAAGGAACAAAGGATCTTTGAGGAATGATCTCTCCAAAAGATCATAAAAAGTGCTTGACATTTATATTCCATGATAGTATGATGATCTTGAACGAATAATATTTTTTATTCATTCACGCAAGGAGGCTTCTATGGACGAAAAAAAGATCGCGCTTGATCAAGCGGCACAGCATATTTTCGCAAACAATGGTTACAAACATACGAATATTGCCGAGATCGCCAAAGCCGCTAATATTTCCGTCGGCTCGTTCTATAAATTCTATAACTCAAAAGAGGAGATCTTTCTGCAGATCTACATCAAGGAGAATGAGCGGATCCGTAAGAAAGTGATCGACGAGACCGACTGGCAGGGGGATCCGATCCGGATCACATTGAATATATTTGAGCATCTAAAAAAAGAACTGCTCAACAATAAGATCCTGTCCGAATGGAATAATCCCAAAATATCTTCCTTGCTCCGAGATTACTATAAGTCGGAGGAGGGTGTTGCAAACAATAATTTTCACCAATTCGTTCTGGATTATATCCAAAAATATTTGTTAGACAGCGGATTTGAAGCGAAAGAGGTCCAGAAGATCACTCGAGTGTATGAGCTGATCTATCATATCGACTGCAATGTTGAAGATGAAGCCTTCCCGGATAAGACCGAAGTGCTTCAAACTCTTTTGACCTACTTCATTCAAGGCATCATCCACCACAAAGCGTGATTTTAGGGAACAAAGTTCCCTTTTATTTCAGTTTTTCGTGAACGAATATTATACTTTATTCATTCATTCCAAAGGAGGTTTTTATGAACACAAACAAAAAATCACAATCCGGTCGTACAATATTAGGGATCTGCATCATGATATTATCTTTTCTGACCATCCTCCGGGGACAGCAATTGTTTTCCGCAGATCTTACAGATCCTGAATTTATGAGCTTCTTCATAAGCGGGATCATCGGGATCTCGATCGGTCTATGTATCATAAAAAATATCCCGCAAAGGCTCAAGCAGCTATCGATCTTGCTCGCGGCGCTATCCATCGTCCTCTACTGCTTTATTTTGGATATGGATCGGATGCTCCAGCTGATGAGGGCGACCGTGATCCTTGCGATCGCTCTATGGCTTATCCCCAAATTTTCGAAAGCAAAAACGGATCGATCGGTCTTGAAAATTTGCAAAAAATGTTCTAAAATGGATCCTACAGAAATCGAAAATTTTTGTTTGCAAAATGATCTTGACCTAAAATTTGGCTGTATCCATCAATGTGGACAAACAAAGGGACGATATGTTGCTCTACTCAACAAACAACCGATCCATAGCGACCAAAAAGAAACACTCTTTGAAATGCTCCGAGATCATGCACACAACCATAAACTTTCCTAAAGACCGGGAGGCTATCTTGCGACCGAAAAAAATAAAAAAAGAAATGTTGAAGATCCTCGTCCATTCGCTGACATTGTCCAGATTTGTTCTGACTTTCTATTTTGCACAGGCGATCTTCATGCAGCGCAATATCTATGAATCAGGAATGATCTTCACTCTCATCGGAATGACGGATCTTTTGGATGGAAAAGCAGCAAGGCACTGGGAAGTACAAAGCCATTTGGGCGCTGCGCTCGATGTGACCGCCGATTTTACCTTTATCGTCATTTCATGCTTTGTGATGTTTTTGAAAGATCTGTTTCCACTATGGATGATCTCTGTTATCGTCCTAAAGTTTTTTGAGTTTATCGTCACATCGCATCTTCTTCGAAAAAAAGGACGCAGCGAGCGATTATTCGTCTTTGATCTGATCGGAAGGAGCATCTCCGTTTTATTCTATGTGCTCCCGATGGTGAACATCATCCTGTACCGTATGCTTTCCCCGGAGTCCTTTGTATTTTTACAAACTCTTATGCTGCCGATCATCGGCGGATGTGCTGTCCTTTCATCCTGTTATCGTATCCATCTTTGTATAAAAAGTTTTGCAAAACAAATGGCATAGTCGAAATTTCTCGTACTATGCCATTTTAGTGAACGTATTCAATTTTCATTTACAATCCTCTACAATAATCCAACACTTCTTGTGCATGACCTTTTACCTTTACATTGGTAAATTCTTTGACAAGATTGGATCTTGCATCAATCACAAAGGTGCTACGCACTATTCCCATATACTTTTTACCATACATGCTTTTCTCTTTGTACACCCCGTAAGCTTCGCTCACTTTGGTCTCTACATCACTCAATAAAAGAAATGGCAAATCGTATTTTTCTTTGAAGTTCTTATTCGCCTTTACGCTGTCTTTGCTGATCCCCACTACCTCAACATCTAATTTTTGGAAGTCCGGATAGAGTTCCTTAAAATCGAGTGCTTCGGTCGTACAGCCGGATGTATTGGCTTTTGGATAAAAGAACAGCACGAGCGTTTTGCCTTCATAGTCTCCGAGAGACACGATCTCTCCATCCGTGTCCGGAATCGATAAATCTAAAGTTTTTGGTGGACTCACCCCTTTCCGTTGGAATAAAAATAAAGTTACAAATCACTTTGAGCCTTTCGCTCAAAACAAACCATCGATCGCCGTCTTCGGCACACCATCTTGAGTATCGCTTCCGGTATCCGTAAAGACATTTAGATCCTCACGAGTCTCAAAATGATGATGAACATATCTATGTCAACTTTACTTAGTTATATTATACCACACCAAAAACAAAATAAACAGAAAATTTTATTTTTTTTCTGCATATTTTTCTAGAGAGATTCTAGAAATATCTTACGGTCTTCTATCTCAGCTATAAGAGCAAACGCATGCTCTACATTTTTAGGAGAATATTCATCTTCCAAAAATTTCTGCTGTTTTTTCAGTCCCTGACTTTTCGATATGATCTTGTTTTTCCTATTTCAAAAAGATCTGTATACCTTTAAATCGGTTTTCTTCCTCCATCTTCGAAGAGATAAACCGACAATCAGATAAAATATGGTTGGGATCATCCCTACTGATAGTGAAAAAAGAAGAGCCTGATTTTTTTCAATAGTCACGATCCCTAACAATAGTAATGGATTGATCACCGCATCTTCCATCGTATGAGCGATAACCAATGGCCATACCGATTTTGTAATTCGAAAAATTTCGGTGTACATGACTGTCCAAACAGTAACTACAACGGTTCCTATTAGGAAAAAAGTCATCCTGCTCACCGGTAGAGTATTTTGGATCTCACTTTCAGACAAAAAAATCATGATATAAGGCAAATGCCAGATCCACCAGATAAATCCGATAATCAGATACATTTTAAGATCCGATAACTTCAATTGTAATAGCTGATTTGTAAGATAGGCCCTCCAAACTGATTCTTCGAAGATGTTTTTTAGAAATTGGGTGCCGATCTGACTAAGCAAAATCCCAATATAGGTTGAGGCGCTGATGTTGACATCAGTAAATCGGACTCCTCCGCTCATCATTCCCAATAAGATGACGATCAATGTTACCAAGGGATATACCAAGAGGCTGATCAGATAGAATTTCTTATTGTTTTTTAAATTGATGGAAAAACCTGCATTCTTCCATCCATCTCCACCAAATGTACGGAGAAAAATTGTGCCGATCAATGGAGAAGCTAACCAGATCAGCATTCCTAGGGGTTCTTCACCCGCCATCGTTCCAACATTTTCATAATGGGCTTGGCCGTTCAATCTGTCAAAAAGGTAGCCGATCCATCCGCAAATCGTACTCAGAACTGCAAAGACAGCGATATTGCGCTTGATCCTACTCGTGTCATTCATCTTGTTTCACCTTTTCTATATTCCATAAATATCTTTTGTTTAAATCCTTTTTGTTTACTAAATCGGACTTTTTCTCTTTTGATTTCTCTAAAGCCCAATCTGCTATAACATCGGATCGCCGGGATATTGGTATCCACAACATCCAAAAGATATCCTTCATGATCTGTTTCAGAAATTACTCGTTTCATCAATACAGACGCAAGCCCTCTGCCTTGGAATTTTTGTTTGATTGCTACAAATTCGATATAGCCCATGTTTTTTGAGCCACAGTGATCGATCTCAAATTCTTTGAAATGGACCCTATATAAGATCCATCCTATCATAGGTCCAAAGACTCTTTGGGCCACTTTTTCGGATCCATATATCGCTCTTCCTTTGATATCTGAGATCGCTAAAGTTCCGATGATCTCTTGCTCATTTTCTATGAGAAAAAATCGATCTACTTGAAGGGTCTCCTCAAGGAATTTTTGAACTTTATTCCTTCCAACGCTTTTTATGAAATCGGAAAAAAGCTTGTCAAATGCATCAAGAATACAATCCACGATCTCTTTTCTATCCGTTTCTACCGCTCGTCTCACTTTTTCCATCTGGCTGGCTCCTTATTTTATCTAAAGATAGATCTCTTACCTCTTTCGAAGATCTCAGAAGCTATATTTTTTCTCTCAGTTTTCTAAACCAGTCGATATTAAAGGCCGCAACATCGATCCCATAATCCAATATCGCCAATGTAAATTTACTGATCTCTTTGATATTTTCGGAGAGGTCTTTGTTATGAACTAATTTACTAAACCGCTCCCGGTATTGTGTATCCGTTAGCAAATACTTTTCCAATGTTGCTCTTTCTGCTTCCGCATCGATCGATTCTTTTAGATTTGTAAGTTCCATATATTCTTCCTCTAAAGAGCGGATGATCCGATCGATTAGTTTTTGCTGGTCTTTTTTTGAAAGATAACCCATAAAAAGAAGTTTTCCGAAATCTACATTTTTTGTTTTGGAAGTATCGATAGGGATTTTTATCCATTCGATCAAAATTTCTTGCCCAAGATCTGTTATTGCATACCGTTTTTTATTAACTCCTTTTTCAACCAACTCTTCAAAGGTGACCATTTCCCGCTCAACCAATTTTTTTAGAGCTACTTGAATGCTCCCCAGGCTGTCGCTACACATCGACTTAAAATTATTTTTTATAACATTCCGGATCTCGTAGGTTGTCATTCGGCGTAGCATTAAGATTCCTAAAATGATTTTGTCCATACACACCTCCTCAAATTATACCTTATTGTAACATACCTTTTAGGTAGTGTAAAGTTTTATATTCTTAATCTTAAAATTCTCAATCGAAACTTGCTTTGCAGAAGAGGTCCATTGGTTATTTCGATTTATGAAAGACTTTCAAAAAGTAATGGTCCCTCAAAAACAAAAGAATATCCCGAAATTCCACTGACATAAATCTCGGTCCCCTAAATATTGAATAGGAGACGGATCAGATTTTGTTCATAAACTATTCGAATACAAAAAACCTGTGATCGTTCCGATAGATCTCATCGATCGGTGACCACAGGTTTCTTTTTTATTTTATTTTGAGCAGAAGATCGACGATCCTTTTGTCGCTGACCTTGACCGCCTTGAGCTCAATATTTCCGAATACGGCAAAGGATCTGTCCTTGTCGCTCTTAGGAAGCTTCCCGAGCTCCCCCAGGAGCAATGCTCCTACCGTTTCGGTAATATCGGTCGGCAGTTCGATGTCCAGTTCCTCATTGAGTTCATCGATGCTCACAAGTCCGTCAATACGATAGGTCGTTTCTGAGATCTTTTGGATCAGTTTTGCCTCTTCCGGTTCGTCATCCTCGTCGTCGATATCGCCAACGATCTCTTCGAGGATATCCTCGATCGTCAAAAGCCCGCTAAATCCGCCATATTCATCGATGACCAAGCCCATGTGCACTCGGTCGCGCTGCATCTCGATCAAGAGCTTATCGACCGCCTTATATTCGTGGACAAAATATGCCTCACGAAGCAAGCCTCGAAGATTGACCTGTTCCAGCGTTCCCTTTCGAACCTGCGCAAAGAGGTCTTTTACATGGATCACTCCGATGATATTATCGATGTCCTTGTCATAGACCGGCACTCTGGAATAGCGCTCCTCGATGATCTTATCCAGTATCTCAGTAATTTCATCATTGATATCCACGGCAAATGATGATGTTCGCGGCACCATGATGTCCTTTGCCTTGACTTCGTTCAGCTGCAAGATATTGGTGATGGCGGTACGCTCAAATTCATTGACGACCATGCACATCTGCTCATCTTCTTCAAAGGCAGCGATCAGCTCTTCCTTCGGCGTGAGGTCTTCCTCATCGTCTTTTTGTCGGCGTGTGCTCAACCAGCCACCTCCTGCAACGATTCCGAGTCGGATATCAAAAATATTATCCAAAAAATTCCTAAAGTATGGACTGTCCTCGTCTTCCATTTTTTCCTCCGTTTCATATCGGTCCGCCTTAAAGTTTCTTCGACGTCCCAAAACTTTTTAATATCCCAAAAAAATATTTGATTGATCATTCTTCCTTGTCTGTCCTGATTTTCGAGCAAACCGTTATCCTACTCCGTGCTCGAGCTTTACTTGCCTGCTATCGGCTTTTTTCACCAAAGAGGATCTTTGCCAAAAAAGGTACATGGATCTTGATCGCATCGACCGGGCAAAGTTCATGACAGCAGAAGCAGCTGATACAGTTTTTCAGATCCGGCTTCGCTTTTCGATCTTTCAGCGCAATGATCTGCGCCGGACAACTCTGAACACATTTACCGCAACCGATACATTTGTCCTCTATAAATATCGGCTTGGATCTCGTTTGCTTTATCAAAAATTCTTCCAAAAACTTCGGCACATTGCCATGTAAAAAATTCACACTCATCGGCTTCGGTCTTTGGAAAGGCTCCAAGCCCATTCTCTTGACTTCGGCTTGAAATTCCCCGATCGAAAAACTCTTTCGATCAAACAGCACTCGGATCCTCTCCGGTGACAGGATATTGCGTTTGATCGCTTCCACATGGGTCGCTACCAGACTCGGTTGGATCCCTGCCATCGTACAGGCAACATAATCCAGCTCATAAGGATCTGTGCTCCCCATAATAAACCCGAATTCACGCTTGACGCCATTGCTCGGTCCGTCGCCTTCCATCGCGTGAACGGCATCGATGATGCTGATGCTCGGTTTGATCTTTTGGCAGATATCGATCAAATGGTTGGCAAAAGGCTGTGGCTCCTGAAGCTTCATATGATATGCCGCCTTCGTCAGACCGGGGATCGTTCCGTAGAGATTTTTGACCGCTCCCGTATAGGTCATCATCACATGTGTTTTGAGCTTCGCCAGATCGATAACGATATCTGCATCCAAGATCGCCTTGACCATCTCGATCCGTTCGAGCGCTTTATGCTCTGTCAATCGGACCTCGACCGCAGTGGTATCGTAGTTTAGTTCAGCGCCTGAAAGAATTGCCGCTTCATGCATTCCCGTCGCTTGATAGATCCCTCGTAATGCAGACTCGGTAAAAGGTCCGCCCGGCGAGTCCCCCAGTATCGGTATTGCTCCGCGGGCAATGACATATTCCGCTACGGCGCGGGCGATCGTCGGATGGGTCGTCACACAATCCTCGGGCAATTTTTTCGATAACAAATTGACCTTGAGAAAGACCTTCGCCCCTTCGAAAATGATCTCCCTCGCTCTCAATGCATCGAGAAGCTCATCGATCGTGCGCTTGATCTCCTCATATTCATAGTTTGGGTTCTGATAGATAAAGGTTTGCGCCATATTACTTGATCAGCTCTTGGATCTCTTCGTAAAAATATACCTTTCCATCCATCACTAAAACCGGGATCCCAACATATTTATTCTCACGCATCACATCAAACTCCGAGCGGGAATCGCGAAGTGCCAAAAACTCTTTCAAATTCATAATATGTGCGGTGATATCGACATAGTCATACTCAAAACCCTTTGCATCCAAATACTCTCGGATCGGTTTGCAGTCCGGGCAGATCGGGGTTCCGTAAACAACTGGTTTGTTCATATTTTCTCCTTTGTGGATCAACTCTTAAACTTTTTCCTTGATACCATTTTATCATAATATCAGTATTTTATCAAATTTTTGTAAGCGCTATGTTCACTGTCCTTCGTTCACACACTTTGACAAAATAGCTAAAAATAGGACAAAAGGACAAGACGAAATCGCCCTGTCCTTCAGATCTGGATTATTGTCTTTTTGCAAGGCTCGTTTTGATCGCATCCACCTTGTTTGTTTTTTCCCATGGTGCATCGATATCTTCACGTCCAAAATGTCCGTAAGCCGCTGTTGCTTTGTAGATCGGTCTTCTAAGGTCAAGGTCTCGGATGATCGCTCCCGGTCTAAGATCGAAGTTTTCTTTTACGATCTCTGCGATCACATCATCGCCAACGATGCCTGTACCGAAAGTATCGATCAGGATCGACACCGGCTGAGCAACACCGATCGCATATGCAAGCTGGATCTCGCATTTTTTAGCAAGTCCTGCCGCTACGATATTTTTTGCGACCCATCTTGCCGCATAAGCAGCAGAACGGTCCACCTTTGTAGGATCTTTTCCGGAAAATGCACCGCCACCATGACGAGAGTATCCGCCATAAGTGTCTACGATGATCTTTCTACCGGTCACTCCGGCATCTCCGTGCGGTCCACCGATCACGAATCGTCCTGTCGGGTTCACAAGATATCTTGTCTCCGCATCGATCATCTTCGGATCGATGATCGGCTTGATCACATGCTCCATCAGATCTTTTTTGATCGTCTCAAGATCCGCACTTTCTGCATGTTGTGTCGAGATCAGGATCGTATCGATACGCTTTGGTCCATTGTCGTCATATTCTACCGTTACCTGAGTTTTTCCGTCCGGTCTCAAGTAATCGATGGTCTTGTTCTTACGAACTTCTGCCAGTCTTCTCGCCAATTTGTGTGCCAAAGAGATCGGTAATGGCATCAGCTCCGGTGTTTCATCGCAGGCAAATCCGAACATGATCCCCTGATCTCCTGCGCCGACCTTCTCGATATCCGCGTCTTTCATCTCGCCCATCTTGTTCTCAAGCGCATTGTCAACACCCATTGCGATGTCGGCACTTTGCTCATGGATCGCATTAAGCACATTGCAGGTATCTGCATCAAAACCGAATTTTCCGCGGTTATATCCGATCTCATCGACAGTCTTACGTACGATCGATTGGATATCGACATAGGTGCTGGTCGATACCTCTCCCATTACCAAAACCATTCCTGTTGTTACTGCTGTTTCGCAGGCAACACGAGCATTTGGATCTTTTGCAAAGATCGCATCCAATATCGCATCCGATACTTGATCACAAATTTTGTCCGGATGTCCCTCGGTCACTGATTCTGAAGTAAAAAGTCTTTTCAATTCATTCCTCCTATTAAAATAAAAAATTGGACTAGCTGTACAAAGTACAAAAAATCCTCTTTACATACTGCAAAGAGGATCATTTTTACAAATTCACCTCATCTGCCAAAGTAAAACTTCGCAGGAATTAGCACCATACATTTTGCAATGCGGTTGCCGGGTATCATCGGGCCAGTCCCTCCACCTCTCTTGATAAGGCATCAAGAATATTTAATTTACGCTGTGATTTTACAGGAATTTTGAGCGGATGTCAATATCTTTTTAGGAATTCCTCTCAAAAATTCTTTCGGGGAATTCTCAGCCCCTTTGATCTCCTGCGAAAAAGCGCCGATCTTCGCTTTTTCGAAACCGGCGCTTTCTCTATCAGGAGTTTCCTCTTATTTCATCTGTTCCAATGAGATCTCTTTTTTCTCATGATCCCATTTCACATCGATCATCAGTCCAAGCTCTTTGAGCGCTTTTTGGATATCTGTCATCGGAAGGAGTACTCTTCCATCCACATTGATGATCTCTCCGCTCAACATCTGCTCTTTTCCATTGACCTTCATCATTTTTTTGCCAAGTGTCAGCTCGACGATGTTTTCTTGTTTCTTCTTGTCTACTTCTTTTACAAAGATGAACTTTGCCGTCTTCGTTGCATCGTCATATTTGACTTCGATCCCCAACAGCTCCGCGATCACCCTTGCAGGTAGCATCGTTCTGCCTTTGTGGATCATCGGTGCAACATCCATCATCTTGCTCACTACTTTTCCATCTTCCAATGCTTTGTACTCTTTTGAACCGATGGTCAAGGTCGCCAACGGCAATTCTGAAAGTGGCGTCGGATCGTCCTTGATGGTCTCAGTCTTTGAGGATCCCGCTGCATCCGGTCTGACGGACGGATTTCCTCCGCCGCTACCTCCGGATCCTCCACCGCCTGGCGGTGTCGGCGGCTGTGGTGTTGGTGGTGGTGGCGTCGGTGGCTGTGGTGCCGGCGGTTTTGGTACACCATCCAATGCAATGATCGCATTTAGAATATTTTCTACTGCCTCCGTCACTTCGTCCGATTTCACATCTTCCTTGTTTGCCACCTTCGCAAGCAATTCTTTAGCTGCTGCGATCGCCTGATCATACGCTTCTTTCTTTTCCGGTTGCGCTCCGACATAGCTGTCGCTCGCTTTCACCTTTTCTTCATTCTTTACAAGCTGATTGAGTTCTTCGGTTCTTGGAGGAAGCTTGATGTCATGGATCCCCAATGCTTCAAGCGAACCTTGGATCTCCTCGATCGCCTTATCCACAGCATCTTGTGTTGCATCCGCATCGTCCAATACCGCTTGACCTGCTTCGATCGCATAGTCATAGCGTTTCTGATCTGCTAACTCCGCTGATTTGTACTCATCTTTTTCTCTGATATTTGCTGCATCATCGACTAAGAATTTTAGACCGGTCTTATCGATCGGGTCTTCATCCGGTAGAAGATCAAATGCTGCAAGCACTACATCGATCGCTTTTACCGCATCTTCCACTTCTTTTTTGGTAAGATCCGGCTTCTGTAGAAGCTCTTTTCCCGCTTCGATCGCTTGATCGATCGCTTGCTTTACAGTATCCGGCGATTGATTGTATTTTTCGGCTTTTTGAACCTCTTCCGCATTTTTGATCGCTTCTTCAAGCTTCGTTGTATCTACGATCTCAAGTGTTTTGATCGCTTCTTCGATCGCATTGGTCGCCGCATCGATCTCAGATTGTGTTACTTTATCATTGTTTTTGATCTTTTCAAGAGTCTCTTTCCCTTGCTTCAGCACATCTTCCAACGCTTTCTTCAGTTGATCCTCTTTACTTTCAAATTGCTTGTTTTCTTTGACCGCTTCCGCATCTTTGACTGCCTGCTCCAGCTTACTTGGATCAAGATCCGGTACGGTAACGGAGCTCTCGATCGCTTGGATCGCTGCTTTGATCTTGTTTTCAGCCGCATCGATCTCATCTTGTGTTACTTTTTCATTTTTCTTGAACTTCGCAAGAAGTGCATTTGCTGCATCAAGTGCATCGTCCAGCTCTTTCTTGAGTGCTGCATCCGCATTTTTGTACTGATAGCCTTTTTTCGCTGTTTGAGCATCCTTGACCGCTTGCTCAAGCTTAGCTATTTCCGGCATAGGCACTGTATCTTGGATGTCTATGATCGCTTTTTCGATCGCTTTTATCGCATCAGCAACTTGTTGTTCGGTCACACCTGTTTTTCCGACAAGCGCTTTTGCTTCTTCAAGGGCCTTATCCAACGCTTCTTGTAGGCTTTTTTCAGCGACTTTATACCGGTAGCCTTTTTTCATAGCTTCCGCATCTTTGATCGCCTTGTTCAGCTTTGTCATATCGACGATGCCGAGCTTTTTGATCGCATCTTCGATCGCCTTTACAGCTTTTGCAACATCTTCTTCTTTTGCATCCTTGTTGTCCAGGATCTTACGTCCCTCTTCCAATGTTTTATCAAGCTCGTCTTTCAGCGCTTGGTCCGCATTCTTGTATTGGTCTGTTTTTTGTGCCTTTTCAGCCGCCTTGATCGCTCTGGCAAGCTCTGTCTTATCAACAACGACCGGTGGCGTGATCGGTCCAAATGCCGCTTCCGCATCTTTGATCGCTTGTACTGCTTTGTTTACTTCTTCTTGCGTCGCATTGCGATCCCAAAGTACCTTGATACCTGCCTGAAGTGCATCTGCATAGGCTTTCTTCTGATCTTCCGTCGCATTCTTGTAGCCTTCGCTATTTCTTACATGTCCTTCCTTCTGAATGAGAGTGGTTAGTTCTTTCTTATCTACATTTGATTCAAATAGCTCGATAAGGAATCTCAGCTTACCTTCAGACAACATCGTATCATCATCAATGGTTACCGGGAATCTGAACGCAAACTCACCTTGATCCAGGTCCAAATTTAAGCCGCTGAATACGATCTGTTGATATACACGCATCTTATAATTCGGTGAACCGTCTTTCAGTTTAACGACCACATCATAATCACCGTATAGGAATTCTCTACTATATCCTATATAGCCACCAAGAGAAGGGGTATTTTTAAAGTTCAGGTTAATCTCTGAAAAATCCTTTTTGGAAACAACCTTGATCGATTCAATGCTATCATAGATTTTTTTGTAGGCTTCATCGATCTTTTGTCCCTTCGCTCTATGAGCCCTGACTTCCATCTCTATTCGATAGATTCGCTCAATTTGGATCGAAACGGTCGCTTCCGGTTTGTCCTCTGTTACTTCGAATTCATATCGATAGACTTTATTTGCTAGATCAAACTTGTCCTCATCATGCACTTTGTAGTCTCTTATATAAGGTCTCTTAAGCTCAAGAACATATTGACCATATGGTAACGAATTTGGATCGTAAGTTTTTGTATCTCCAGGAGTCTGGCTCTTGATCTCAAACTTCGGCTTGTAATTATCAGGCTTAGACTTCCAATCAAGTACTACATTCACTCGACCGATCTTGTCAATATCTTTTACTGTTTCACCGGTTAAAGTAATCTTATTATAACCAAGGTCGTAAATGACGATATCAACATCTTTCAGTTCAACACCATCCGGTATCTTATAACCTTTTAGAGCATCCTCAAATTGGATCTCTTTTTTGTCTTTACCTACTCCGTGGCTTACAACTGAGTATTTTACACCGACATTATCTGTTGGTTCAAAAGATAGTACTCTGGTATTTTCATCAAAAGTACCGTTTTGAGCACTTGGTCTTACAGTATCTACTATAAACGGGATCTCAATATCTTTTGCCTTTTGAGTATCGCCCTTTGTTCCCCAGCTTTGAAGCACCGCAACATAGTTGCCATCTTTCGGCTTTTTAGCTAATTCGCCTGGCCAAGTTCCTGCAAATTCTGCATTCAGCTCTTGTGGATCCGATGAACCATAGTTCTTTATCTTTGATCTTTTTTCCTGTATGCTTGATGCCTCTGCTTCTACACGCTTTCCATCCTTGTCCACCGGATAGACATCAACCTGTGTTTCTCCATTACGAAGCATTACATACAACATATTTATATAGTCCGCCAAGTTGTCACCATTTGGCGAAATAACTAATTTTTCTTCGAATTTTGGTTTAGCATAGTCAAATCCATGCACTGCTCCTAGGATCTCAGTTTGTCTTCCAAGGTTTTCGCTTGGAGATGAAAACTCGACAAACAGGTGTGTATAGGATAAATTTTTCACCGGTTTCCAATGCGATGTGATATCCTCACTATAGTAGAATGGACGTCTTCCTTCTTTTACCAGATCATAAATTGGCGCTTCTACAAATTCTACACTATCCAATCCTTGATCTTTACCGATAAAAGTTACGAATGGAATGGATAGATCCTCATCTGCACCATCCAACATAATAAACCCATCCACAAAGTAGCCTTTTGGCATTTTTGCTTGAAGTTCCGCTGTTTTTGCAGAAGAATCTACTGTGATGGTAACTTTTCTTTCATCATTTGCAGGAACAGTCACTTTCCCTTTCGGAAGATCGATTTCCAGTTTCTGAGGACGTAGTGTAAATCTACCGTCTTTCACTTCATCTGTTACTGCAACGACCGAATAGTTGTAAGTTTTAGCTACATCAGAATAGTTCTTTACTGTGAAAGTCAGCTCTTCTTTATCTGTTGCATTTGGTCGAATGATCTTCGTCTCGCCTTTATCGCCGAGCAATACTACTTTGGACTTAAGTGCTCCCGTAAGCCACATGATACCTGCTCCCTGATGTCTTGGAGTCGACGGAGCATTAGTATCCAGATTTTTATGGATCACTGTTGTGGACATGAGCAAGTTTCGCACTAATTGCCATTGCTCTGCTTGCGAAAGATGTCCAAAGTCTTCCGCAACACGTTTACGCACGAGTGCAATACCGCCTGCTACCTGTGGCGATGCCATCGAAGTACCGCTGTTACTTACAAATTCCTGATCATTTGCCAAAGAATAGATATTTCCGCCCGGCGCCGTGATATCCGGTTTGAAATCTCCATCCGCGGTTAGACCGAAACTTGAGAAATCGGACATATGCCCTGCAGTTTTACTTACGAATGTTCCTTTATTTTTTGTTAGTTTTATCCACTTTTGATCTTTCGCAAGTGCGAGACCGACTGATCGAAGGATCGAACCTACAGGAACCTTCGCTTTGTCAACTCCCGCCATTCCAACGAATTGTTCTCCACCCGCTTCCGAGTTGAAGATGATCACTCCTACAGCACCTTTGCCAACTGCATTTTCAACCTTTGTTGAGAAATTGATCGCACCACGCTCGATCAGAGCAATTTTACCGGTAAGATCGACATTTTCCACATCTTCCGCTCTTCCGAGTCCTACAAAGGCATATTCATACACTTTTCCTTCTTCAAATTTTCCGAGCGTTCTTTGCCATGAGATCGATTGGATCTCGCCTTTTTTTGCATCGGCAGATGAAAGGATCTCAAAATAAGGCTGCACGACTACATCATTTTGAAGAGATGCAACCGCCAAAGAATTCTCCTCGATCGCAGGCGTTCCCAAAATACCGTAGTCCGGATTGTTTGCGTCCGGAAGAAGACCCAGCTCATTACCAAATGCAGTCTCATTTCCGGCTGCGATCGCTACGACACAACCCGCTTCTTTAAGTTTCTTCAAAGCTTCGATCGTATGTGTATCCATAAATCGATAGTCTCCTGCCGGAGCGCCCAGACTCATATTTGCAGAGTCGGCTTTTAGGATCGCGGCATCGTCCAAAGCCTTCGCATAATATACCGAGCTGGTTCCCGGACTGCTATCCTTGAAAACACGCATCAGTGCAAGCTGTGCTTCCGGCGCGATCCCTGCAAAGTATGCATCCGCTTCACCGCTCTTATACTTCACACCATTTCCTGCAGCGATCCCCGCTACATGTTGCCCATGTGAATGCGCATTTGCTTCTTTGACATAATTATTAGACTCTCTATAATTATAAACGAAAGGGATCTTATCCTTTACATATTCTCCCTTTAGCTTGCCCTCTGCGATCAATCCGTTGACATCATCTTTGCTCAACTTTGCCATCGAAGCACCCAGATCTGACAAATAGAATGATCGATGTGTCACATCATATCCTGAGTCGATGATCGCAATAAGAGTTCCTTCTCCCTTAAATTTATTAAAAGTATCCGTATGTCCTACCAATTCCCTTACGTCAAAAGGATCTCTCAATGCGCTTCTAAGTCGAATATCATTTGCATCCTTTGTCATAACAGGTAATGGATTCTCCAATTTAGGTTTTGTACGCTCTGTTGCGATCTCAACAAAGTTTACAAAATCCATCTGAGCGATCTCTTTTGCATCGGCAAAAGTCAGTTCCGCTGCAAATCCGAAGAATAACACATGATACTCAAATATCGGAGTAAATGCCCCGATCTTGTCTTCGATCCTGCGTATTCCTTCCGCAACAACATTTTCCCCAAGATCCTGCTGTCGCTCTACATTGTCTCCTTCAAAAAGAGCACTTGCAGGCACTTCTTTACCCAGATCGCTAAAAGATCCCGGGCGGAAAGATACGATCACTTCCACCTTGTCTGAATCTTCAAGCTTGCCATTTGCCTGATACAACAATGCATTCAGCGCTTTCGACGCTGCGACACCTGTTTCCCCATTTGCATTCTGCACAGTCTTCTCTTGGAACATCTCCCTAAATGACGATGGCTCCGCTATCTCAGCCGATGCAAAACTCGGGATCATGAGAACAAGTGCCAAAAAAACCGATATCACCTTTTTACTCATAAACTACCTCCTAATGATATGGACAACGAATTCAGAACCCCTTTTCATTCCCCCTTTCTTGCGGCGATCATACAATTCCGTCAAGTGAATACATAATCCAGATCCTTGACATATCAGTACCGACAAACTTTTCTGAATGTGTTTTTTGTCCAGAGCGATTGCTCTTGTCAACATTATATAGCAAAATATTTCGAAATTCAAAGAGTTTTTTTATAATACAAAATATTCTTCGCGAATCTATGCGATTCATTTTACTTTAAGTGTATTTTTTGATTTCTTGCAAGCTAGATTTATTCATACTTTTACAAATCTCCGTTTTGTTATAATTATCTCAAGTGTCTAATGCGATTATAAAAATATATTTTTTAGCGAGTCTTGTATTTTTTCACTTGTAAAATTTTATCCGAACAATAGGCATTAAAAAACCTCGGTTCGTTCCGAGGTTTAGTCTGCTTTATAAAAATAATTCGTTCTCGATCAGTTGATCGACGGACTGCCTTCTTACAATAATTTTCGCTTCCACTCCGGAAACGAGGACCACTGCCGGTTTCGGATATTTATTATAATTGCCCGCCATCGAATAGCCGTAGGCTCCGGTTGAGAGGATCGCCAACAGATCGCCGCGCTCCAGCTCCGGCAGCATCGCCTGTCTGATCAGTATA
The DNA here is from genome assembly GCA_030532705.1 of Peptostreptococcaceae bacterium. Classification (GTDB taxonomy): domain Bacteria; phylum Bacillota; class Clostridia; order Peptostreptococcales; family Filifactoraceae; genus JAUNKE01. The sequence goes on along the minus strand of JAUNKR010000008.1, from coordinate 18,578 downwards.
TCTCCCGATTCACAACAGCTCCCTGCGATCTGATACTCTCTTTCATAGAGCGCATCCAGCTTTTGCGTTGCGACCGCCTGATACTTCGCTCCATAAAGCGCCGGTCGAATATTCTCAAACATCCCGCCATCCACCGAGGCGTAAGTGCACAGCCCGGGGATCTCTTTGACGGATCCGATCGTATAGAGGCTCAGACCCGCCTCTCCGACGATCGAACGACCCAGCTCCAAAAGAATGGACGGTCTCTGCCATTTTCTTTCCTTAAAAAAACGTTCGATCTTTTCCATCATCGGCTCAATGTAATATGCAAAGCCTCGCCTCTCCTCATTCGTATATCGAATGCCATAACCGCCGCCCAAGTCGAGCATTTTCGTCTCAAAACCGAATTTTTCTCTCGATCTTTCGACAAGTGCGAGCATTTTGTCAAGTGCCATCAGATAAGGCATGACCTCAAAGATCTGAGATCCGATATGGAAGTGGAAGCCCAGAAGCTCGATATTTGAAAACGCCATGGCACGCTCGATCTGAAAATCGATCACTTCTTCATCGATCGGAATGCCGAATTTAGCTCCCTTCTCTCCCGTTGCCAAGTAAGGATGTGATCTTGGAGAAATAGAGGGTGCGATCCGAAGCAGGACCTTTGTGATCTTTTTTTGCCCCTCGCTCATCTGTTGGATAAGCTCAAGTTCATCCGTTGCATCTACCACGATCTGCCCCACGCCGAGCTCGATCGCATATCGGATCTCTTTCAAACTCTTGTTGCTTCCGTTAAAAAGGACCTTCTCCATGTCAAAGCCTGCCTTTTCCGCCGTCCTTAGCTCGCCCTCCGACACGATGTCCAGCCAAAGACCTTCTCGAGCGACCAACTGCGTCATCGCAATACAGGAAAAAGCTTTAGACGAATATGCTGCCTGCACATCGCCATATCGCTCCATCACGGATCGAAGCTCAGCGATCCGGCGACATATCTCCCGCTCCGAATAAATATATAGTGGTGTGCCGAACCGGTCCGCCAGATCCTTTGCACGCACATCTTCGACCCAAAGTTCGCCACGATCTTCATACAAAAACTCATGATCCCGATACATCTTTACACCTCGCTTTTCCACTTTCTTAGAATAATGATACCCTTTTTTAGTAAAGCTGATATATTTTTTTGAAAATAGATTATTTGATTAAGAATAGGGTAAGAATGGGTTGTACCTAAAAAGTTTTAATGAAAATTCGGAGGTGTTTATATGATCGATAAAAAAGTAGCTGCTCTACTTAACGAACAAATCAACAAGGAATTTTATTCCGCTTATCTGTACTTAGATTTTTCGATCTACTATGATCGAGAAGGACTTGCAGGCTTTGCAAACTGGTTCCGTATCCAAGCTCAAGAAGAGCGTGACCATGCGATCATCTTCCTAAACTACATGCAGAGCAACGGGCTCGATGTAACGCTTGAGGCGATCGCAAAGCCGGATGTTAAACTTGAAAAGCACATCGATGCACTGAAAGAAGCGCTCGCTCATGAAGAATATGTGACTGCATCCATCAACAATATCTATTCAGCAGCTGCAAAGGTAAAAGATTACCGTACGATGCAATTCCTTGACTGGTTCATCAAAGAGCAGGGCGAGGAAGAAGAAACAGCAGGCAACAATGTACGCAAGATGGAACTTTTCGGAAGCGATCCGAAGAGCCTCTACATGCTTGACTCCGAACTGGGATCAAGAACTTATGTACCGCCTGCGATCCTTAACGACTAATCCTTAGATCACAAAAGTGCCGAGCAGATCAAACGCTTCGCATCTTTAGGAAATCAAAAACACCGTTCCTTCGGATATTGGATCAGATCCATTCCGTCAGACCGGTGTTTTTTATTTTTATTTTTTATTTGTCTGATCGTACTGTTGATCTCACAGCCTATCCGATCATTCGATAGATCATCTCTGCAGCCTCCGCACGAGTAGCATGTGCCTTAGGAGCAAACAGATCATCCTCTCTTCCACCGACGATCTCAGCTTTTTGCATAGTTCTAACAGATTCTACCGCCCAAGGTGCGATCTTATTTTGATCTTTAAAGGTCTTTTCAGCGGCTTTTTCCGAGATCTTGATCTCTTTGTTATATCGGCTGTAGTTGACTAAGATCACGGCGATCTCTTCCCGGCTGATCGGAGCATGCGGTCTGAAGTCTTTTCCATACCCATTTGCGATATTGTTTTCGACCGCCCATGAGATGGAGCTGAAATACCATGCTCCCTCTTTGACATCACGGAACCGGACTTTCTCCGCCTTTTCAATGTCCGCGCCATCGATGCGGGCAAGTATCGATAAAAACTCCGCTCTGCTCACTTTGTCATTCGGTTTGAAGCAATCCTGCTCTTTACCGCGGATCAGATCTTTCTCCGCCATCGCATAAACGGCCTTTGCATACCATGCCGTTTCCGCTACATCCTTAAACTTGTTTATCGAAGCCAAAGGAACCTTATCTTCCTTGATCTGGTCTGTTTTCAGACCCACTCCATAATAAGACAAATGATCCGTTGTAAATTGAACGGTATTGTTTTTATCATCGAATACGACATTTTCCATTTCTGTCAATGCCTCTTTTTCGATCCGATAAACGGTCAGTTTGTTTTTATCTTCCACTTTTTGAATCGTATATGGAATTTTGAAAGTCAATTTCCCATCCGGATATTCTGAGATCTTTTGGTCGTTGACTTTGATATGGATCTCCAAGATCGGTCTTGTTCCAATAAGCTGCTCTACCTCTTTTGCTTTATCGGTTGGAATATTGCTTGCCTTCTCTATCCTTTTCGCTTCAAATTTGACATCGCCGGATATTTTATCCTGTGCTTTTTTGATCTCTTGAAGTGCTTTCGGATCGACCAACATCTCCATGACATTGCTCTTGATCGAAAGACTCACTTTGTCTTCCGCTGTCACTTGGCTGATGACCTCTTTATCCAAAAGGATCTCAAATCCTTTCAGATCTTTTTCTGCTCGCAGATCGAGGGAAACGATCTTTTTATCATCGGAAAGTTTTTTCACTTCATCGATACTCAATTGAAGCATCTTTTTCAATTTTCCGGTAGATCCGACTTTCCCGATGCCGTCCTGAACTTCGATCTTTACCCTGGTGTCCCCTTCGGCGACCGAACCTCCTCCGCCACCAAAGTTTTCATTTTGCCATTGTTCAGAACCCTGTTCATATCGATAGTCATTGGTATAGTGCCATATGATCTCGTCTTTATCATGGATCTCAAATTCCTCGAGTCCGAACATCGGATGTTTTCCATTGACCATATACATCCAGCCGCTGTTTATTCCGTTGGAGAATTCACCAAACCATTTTCCATCCGTTGGCGAAAGGATCTCACTGATGTAGTTGCCTTTGTTGATATATTCCAGACCGTATTTCTTCATCATCTTATCGAAGGCTGCAAAGACTTTACTACCTTTCGGTACCGTGACCGCTTGGCGAGGGACCCAGATCTCTTCTTTCGTGCCGCCACGCTCGATCGAACGGAGAGTGAAATATACTGTGATATCATTCGATGGCAGGATCGATCCGCCACCTCCGCCGCCGCCGGAGCCTCCGCCACCTTGGTTCTGTTTTTCTTTTAGTTTGGAGATCGCATCATCCAGTTCTTTTTTCTGCTGAAGGATCTGATCGTATTTTGCTTTTTGGTCCAGTAGAGCAGATTCGGATCTCTTGACTTGTTCCTCTAATGCAGCTATGGTTTTTTCTTCGTATCGATCTTTTTTCTCCAATAATTTTTTCGCTTTATCGATACTTTCTTTTAAGGCCGCTTTCGCCTTTTCAACCGATGGTGCCTTTACCGTTACTGTTACTCGAATATCCGGCTTTTCACCATTGATGCCCTCCGGCATATCGTATTCTGCGATGAAATTGTACCAGCGATTCGTATTCGGATCATAAGGAGGTTTCGAATCCTTCCATATAAGATCCACTTCCCTCTTCGTATCATCACTCAATATAAAGATCGCCTTGCTCGGTAATTGAAGCTCCTCTCTTGGAGTTCCAAAATCGACCGAAAGATTTTGAACTCCTTCGATTTTTTTGATAAACAAAGTATCCGCTTTTTTCTTCGGCAGACCTCTGTAGTCAAACACATATCCTTCGCCGGACTGTACCCTGTCCAATGTGATGAGTGCTCGCAATCCCTGCTCGGTCGCCATCGGCACTCCATTCTTTGTACCGTCTTTTTTCCAAAGAAGCTCCGGCTCTCCGGGAACATCATATTCTCGAATAGCATCGAGCAAGGTCTTTCCATTTTTGACAAGACGTGCATCATGAAGGTATTTCGGATCACAGCTCCACAAACCGCCGGCTACCATCGCCAAACTGTTTAGATTTCCCGGATCTTCTTTGAGATCGCCATTTGGACGTTGACGCTCGGATATTGCATCGACTGCTTTTTCGACCGCTTCTCGAACTCTTTCCCGCTGCTCTTCGGGGTAATCTTCATTATTATAATATGGTCCGAGTGCATATAGCGCAAAGCCTGTCGCATCTTCCCAACCGAAAGAACTTCCCCACAAACCGTCATCTTCTTGTTTGGAAAGAATCACATCGATCAACTCACGAACAACATCGGAGACATCCGTTTTTTCCCATTCATCCGATGATAGAGCCCAAACTTTCGGTGCTTCGTCCCATATTCCGCGACCCGCTTTTGCATCGACCAAGGCTTCAACGACATTCGCTCCATAAAAATCTTCCGGATCATAGCCCATCGCCCGAATCGCCAAGACCCCTTTCAATAGGACTCCGACATCATTGGACAATTCTCCTTTCGAGAAAGTTTGTCGGAACAAATACTCCAGATTTTCGGGCTTGATCTCTTTTCCGATCCTTCCGATCTCGGCGATCTTCCACCAGTCGTTGATATTCTTCTGTGCAGAATAGCTATCCCCGATCAGAGCGATCTTTCCTCTCGCCCAAGTGATATTCTTGTCTTCCGGTGCAGATCCCTTTACGATCACCTTACAGGTGAGCTTCGGCTTTGCTCCCTCAACATCTTTCGGAAGTTCATAACTTCCTTCGAAAACATATTCTCCGGCTTGATCCGGGTCATATCCCGGCACACTTCGATCCCATCGAATGTCCGGTATTTCGATCAAAATATTGTCCGTCAAAAATGCCTTTACCTTTTTAGGAAGTGGCAGATCCCCGCGGGATGTTCCTATTGGAACTTCAATATCCTCGATCTGCTCCAATCGACCGATCTGATGCTTCGACTCCGCCTTCTTCTCCATCCACCGCATATCCAGGACACTGATCCCGCTGTCTTCGATGATCCCCTTTGCCGTCAATGCCAAAAAGGCCAATCCCTTATCTTCACCTTGTGCTACTGTCGTACCGGATAGATCATTCTTAAACTCCCCTTCAAGATCCGGATGTGTATAATTCTTCAACCCATCCACAAGTGCATCACTCAACTCGAATCCACAGCTTGCCACTGCCCCGGCAAGCAATGCGATCTTTTTCAAGTCACCATCCAAAACATCTCCGGTCCCATTTTGTCGGCTTTCTATCCCTTGGACGACATCCTCGATGCTCTCTTTGATGTTAAGTTCCAGAAGAACTCTATTGACCTCCGGCCATTGTCCTTCTAATTCTCCGCTTTGGGTCTCTAAATGTCTATAGTAAAAAGATAGCGCCAGTAATGCCCATCCGGTCGGCTCCTGCCAATTATCTTCGGAGCCTTCATACCAAATATCTTGCCCATCAACTTTTTCATATAGGCTCCCAATAAGCTCATTAATCTTTTTTTCGATCTCCGGATACTCATAGTAATCCGATGAAAACGCCGCCAACCGCAGAGAGATCCCTTTGATATCATTAGGAATGTCCATTTCCCCAAGTGCAGACACCAGATCTTTTCCATGATAGTTCATCGGATCTTTGCCTAAGGCTCGTAACGCCAAGATGCTCTTGGACAGGATCTCATTATCTCGGATCAATTCTCCGCTTCTGTCGATCACCCGACTATGTATAAGATCATTGTCCTCCGATCTCTTAACATCATTGATGGCAAGAGCGATGATCTCCCACCAATCTCGCTCCTCTGAATTCGCCGCATAGTTTTGGATCATCTTTTGAGTCATCGCCTTTGACCAATCCAAAGTGCTATCTGCAAATGCCGATAAAGGCAACATCCCGATGAGCAGCCATATAGCCAAACACAAGGACATCAGCTTTTTTGATCCTAAACTGTTCTTTTTGCTCAACATAAAACCTCCTAAGTAAATAAAAAACCGGGCATAAAAAAACTCTCGACCTATCGTCAAGAGCAATGCAAACTATTTGTATTTACCGTTTTTCAAAGACCGCTACCCGCCATCTCCTTGGAAGTCTTCTCTTTCATCTCTCAGTTCTTAGGATATCCCACTACTTAAAGGTCTGTCATTTATTTTTATCGTACCTATTAAAAAATAGAAAACCTCTACTGTAATGTCCTTCTTTATACCCTGTAGCCGATCGATCCGCCCCCACAGCAGCATACAACATGATCCGTTTGCCATACTCCCAACCCGGAATAAGTCAACTCGATCGGCAGGTCTTCCGACTTAGGTTCCTCCTCCGAACGCCTTCCCATCCTTCGACAGTGGCTATCGTTCTTCGTTCCCATTACGGCAAAGGTCGCTGTGCGGGATTTTCACCCGACTTCTCTATTAAAAGCATCGCTTACCGATCAATTTACAGTATTCAATATATCATCATCCCATCTTTTTGTCAAACAGAGCCGGCCTTTTTGTTCATCCTAAAATATCCTCCGGAAAGCTGCTCACAAAAAAATCTCCTGACGTAGGGAGATTTTTTCTTGTATTCCGCTTGATCTTTTGGTATGCTCATAACAGCTAAGGTTATGGAGGTTCTTATGAAAATCGAAATCACACCAAAAGCATTGGAGCATTTTCAGCAAAAGAATATCACGACGATCTCCGTGCTTTTTCCCGGTTGCGGAAAATGAAACAGTCCCACCCGACAGGCTTCTGTCGGACTGGTCGAACCCAAAGATCTGACAAGATATGAATGTCAGATCGTCGATGGGGTCAAGGTCTGCGTGCGTGACGATGTACGCAAGCACAAAGATGAGATCACCGTTTCGATCTCAAAAAGATTTTGGAGCACGAATATCTTTGCGGATTAAAGCTCCGAGCGATATTGTTTCATGATCGCTTCAAACATTTCTCCGGTGGTCGGCGGCGTGTATGTGATCGCATTCGCGCCTGCCTCGATCGTCTCGCGGATCGACTCTTCCGTCGGACCGCCTGTTGCGATGATCGGGAAGGTCGAGTGCAGTTCGCGGATCTTTCGAACGATCTTCGCGGTATCCGCACCGCCCGATACATTAAAGATCCCTACTCCCGCCCGGATCCTCGCCTCAAAATCTTCTTTCTCCGAAACGACCGTGATCACGATCGGAATATCGATACGATCACGCATCTTCGAGATCAGCTCATTTTTTGCCGGCGCATTCATTACCACCCCGTAAGCGCCCGAAAGTTCTGCATGAAATGCGATATCCAACGACCGCGCACCGCTCGTCAGACCGCCGCCCACGCCGCAAAAGACCGGCATCGGCGAATTCTCGATGATGGCTTTGGAGATCGCAAGCGTCGGTGTAAAAGGATATACCGCGATCACGGCATCCGCATTGGTATTGTTGATAATCGCAAGATCCGTTGAAAAAACGATCGCTTTGATCCTTTTCCCAAAGATCTTGATCCCCGATGCCAAATGGATATTCGTCGGAACGACGACCGATCGCTTTCTCAGTTTCGACTCGATCACCGGGATCGTCTTATCTCCAACATTCTCAACCGTATGGCTTACATTATCAAAAAATTTATCCAGCATAAACATCCTCTCCATTTAATATTATCTCATCCGTATGATGTAGGACCAATCATCCTCATAGATCTCACCCGATCGATACTCCACCTTATGCTTAAATCTCGGTCCGTCCACCACGACCGTATGATATTCTCCATTCTCTCCGCTCGGATCAAGCCCCGATCGCTCCAGCTCCGCGATCATCGCCCGGTCCAAGATCTTTCCCAGATATTCTTTTCCCAGTTTTTTCTTATCGACCTTTTTGACGATCGTTACATAGCCTTTGTCCAAAAACTCCTCGACCAACGCCTTTCGTTCCCCGCCCCACAGCGGAAAGACCGCCTGAAGTTCCGCCGCTCGAGCGATCCCTTCGCACCATTCACGATGCGGGATCAGATCGATATCACCAAATAGGATCCCATCCGCCGAAACCTCCTCGGCGATCGTTGAGATCGCTTGGACAAAATCCTCTGTATATTTTGCACCGCCACCGACTTGGATCTTAAAGATCGGAATGCCCAAAGCCTCCGCGATCTTGTCCATCAGCTCCGCCCCGATCTCATGAAACCAGCTTTCCTCTCCACGAAAAGTCGTGATCAAACCGACCAGCTCATGCTCCTGCATCGCGCGATCGATCGAAAGGATCGAATCCTTGCCTCCCGAAAAAGATGCCAACAATCTCATATAAACTCCTTTTTAAATTAAACATAGGATCTGTCGATCAGCCTACTCAACGCTTTGATCAAGACAAGCCACGAGACAGATCCTACGATCTTCTTATAATATGATCTATTCTAGGTCGTGATCTTTCCCAAGATCCTTTCTTCAACGCTCTTTTTGATCAAGCGTGGATCATCTTTTTGATCTGCCGGATCAGATTTTCATCATCGATCACATAATGGCTACTTTTACCATCTTCCACAATTTGGATTTTGATCTGATCTTGAGGTAATACACGCTCCGAAAAAATCTCATCGACATCCTTCATCGTTAGAGAAGGCTTCAGCTCCTGAGCGATTTTACTCGGATATTTCGGCAAGATGGACAAATACTCTTCAGCAATATGCTCCTGAACTTTCGGCTTGAGCCCTGCGATCTTAGAGGCAAGCTCCAGCGAGATCCGCCCTTGATAGAACAGCTCCAAGATTTGCTCATCCAATTTCTCCAAACGCTTATAGCGATCGATATGACGGCCGCTCAATTTAAAGTCCTTCGCAACGATCTCTCTTGTCTTTTGTGCCTTATACTGTTCATCATTGCTGACCTTCCGCTTATCTTGAATGATACGATATTTTTCGATCACCGATCTGGTGATCAGGCGAGGGCTCAATTGACGCTGCACATAGTTTGCATCGATGATGATCTCTCGAGCCTCATCATCCGTGATCTCTTCCTTGATGACCGCCATGATCTGCTCAAAGTCGATCAGCTTGAGATGATCGCTCAGCGTCTCAAGATATCTACCCTCTTCTTCTTTCTCTAATAAGCGGATGTCCTCTGCGATCGCGCGATATGCACGCACTCGATTATGTCCCGATAAAATAATATTCTTATCGTCGATCCTGCGTACGACGATCGGATGAAGCAGTCCATGCTCCAAGATCGAAAACACAAGGTTTTCAAACTCTTCCTCCGGCAATGCGGGATAAAAGTTCCACTCATCCGGCGCCTGCTCCAGTTCCGCAATATCGATCTTTACAATCTTATCTCCGGTTTGTAAGATCGGTTCCTTGATATGCTCCATCGAATAGGAGGAGCGCGCTTTATTATTAAAACTCATCATCGAGCCGATATCCATCTTTTTAGCCTTTGACACGTCGTATCACCTCTTTTGCAAGTTCTTGATATTGCAATGACGCACGAGTTTTTGGTGCAAACTCATAAGCGGTCACATTGTTCCACTGAGCTTTCTCGATATTCGCATCGATCGAGATCTTTGTGCGGAACAACATTTCTCTGCCAAAAATATTCAGCAGAAGATTTTCCGCACGCTCATTGATGATCTTATTGCTTGAGCGGTACATCGTCATCAAGATGCCCATGATCTCAAGTTGCGGATTTACATCGGTAAATTGATTGAAAAAATCAATAAATGTACGGATCCCTCGGATCCCGAACATCGCCATCGGCACAGGGATGATCACCTTATGTGTGACATTCAAAATATTGGCTGCCAGATCTCCCAGATGCGTCGAAGTATCAAAGATGATGAAGTCATATCGATTTTCCGCGATCAGATCATGCATGATCTTTTTGAGCACGCTTTCTCTTTGATACTCATGATGAAGATCGAACTCGATACGCCCGATATAGTCATCGCCACAGATCAGATCCAAGTTCTTATATTTGGTACGCACGATAAAATCCTTCGGATCTCCTTTCGTACGGATCAGCTGATAGATCGTCTTATCAAAATCAGTCAGCGTCAGTCCAAATTCCACCAAGGATTCGTCCACCGTAAATCCCAGCGTATTGGTCAAGTCCATCTGAGAATCACAGTCGATCGCAAGCACACGATAATTTCGCTCACCAAGCGAGCGAGCCAGCATCGATGCAGTCGTGCTTTTGCCGGATCCTCCTTTTGAGTTTGCCACTGCAAGCACACGGGTCTCTCGTAGCTTAATTGCCATAATCCCTCCTATAGCCGTCAAAATTTATTTCACTTCCAAAATCTCTAATAATATTCATTCTCTTCTTCCTGTGCGCGAATAGCTCCGTACAGGTATAGCCCCACGATCAGCGAAGAGATGATCAACGATCCGATCTTCCGCTCATCTCCCAAAAGCTCGATAATTACCGAAACGATCTGAAGACCCACTAAAATCTTACCGAAAAAAACGCAGCGATCAAATCCTTGGCCATATCTACATGCCTGTATCCCCAGATAGCCCGACCAAAAATAAAAAACGACCATTGCAAGCGGAAGCAGAGCAAGAAGCAACACCACAAAACCGAATGCGCCCCCACTGGACAAAACCAGTAATAATCCTAATCCAAAAATAAACAAAGCCAGACCGCCAAGCACACACATCACAACCGATGCGATCATCAATATCGTACTACCTTTCATAAAACCTCCTACATTTTGAGACCATTTTTTGAGATCAACATATGGTCGAAAGCTCTATCGTCAGGATCCTTTTTCTTATAAAATCACTACTTTTATATTATCACAAACCCACCATCTTAGCAAATATTTGCGCAAAAGATCCTGCTTGATCCGGAAAATATTATACTTCTATCTTCCAATTCACATTGCATCACATTTTTGATTTTCATTACATCATATTTCCACTTTTCATTGCATCATATTCTTGTTCCGGCGCAAAGCTTATAAAAACACTATGGATCGATCGAAAAAATCTATATGCTACAACAAAGATCCGTTTGCCTCCTCATAACAGAGAGATGATCCGATGATCCAAGGAGACGATCTTTCCAAACAAAAAAGCGCAGCTCCTAAAAGCCGCGCCTTCGTTCAAATTATATAAACAGATTCATATTCGATTTATCATTGTCCGCAAGCATCGTTGCCACGCCACCGATCTCCACACCGTCGATCAGTTCCTCTTTGGTGATCCCCATCACATCCATCGACATCTGGCATGCCATGATCTTCACACCGGATCGTACTGCTTGTTGGATCAAGTCTTCCAAAGAATATACATTTTGATCCTTCATCACCATGCGGATCATTTTAGCGCCCATCCCCATCATATTCATCTTAGACAGCCCGAGCTTTTTGCTACCGCGAGGCATCATCATTCCGAACATTTTGGAGATAAGATCTTTTTTGACCGGCACCGGTTCATTTTTTCTAAGGATATTCAGTCCCCAGAAAGTAAAGAACATATTGACCTGATTGCCCATCGCCGCCGCTCCATTCGCTATGATGAAGGATGCGATCGCTTTATCCAGATCGCCGCTGAAGACGATCATCGTCTTTTCCTTCGATGGTGGCGCCGTTTTGCATACCGCTACGGCTTCATTTACTGTTTTTTTTTAAGCGTTGCGAAAAACTTTCCATCCTTCGAACTTCGATCGATCAGCTCATTGCCTGTATTCGCCGCCCAACTGCTGATGTCGGAATAAAATCCCGGATCCGTTGAAACGACTTTGAGCACTTCGCCTTGATTCAATTTATCGAGTGCACGAGCGACCTCTACGATCGGTCCCGGACAGCATAGCCCGCATACATCCAGATCGACCGGCTCGCTCTCTTTCGGCTCACTTGACGCACTCATTCCGCTATCTTCAAATTTTTGCGCACTGACAAAGAAATTGTCCTTGGTCGCATGTTGGTAACTGTAGCTGCGATATCCGCCAAGAAGATTCTTCACTTTGAATCCATGCTGCATCAAGATCCTTGCCGCAATATATCCGCGCAATCCGATCGCACAGCTGACGATATACTCCTTATTCTTATCCAATTCGCCAAGACGACTTCGGATCGTTCCCAAAGAGAACAGTACCGAGCCCGGAATATATCCCATCGCACGCTCTTCTTCATCACGAACATCGAGGATCACCGCATTCGGATGATTTGGAAGCTCATCACTGCGCACGACATCGACCAATCCCTCCAGCTGGTTCACTGCAGTATAGCCTGCCATATTCACCGGATCCTTTGCCGAAGAATACGGAGGTGCATACGCCAGCTCAAGCTCCGTCAGATCATAAACGCTTGCGCCAAAACGGATGCTCGCCGCGATCACATCGATGCGCTTGTCCACACCGTCATAACCGATGATCTGTGCTCCGAGCACTTTGCCATCCATTCCGAAGATCAGCTTGATCACCATCGTTCCGGCATCCGGATAATATCCGGCATGCGAATTGGAGTGAGTGACGGTGATGCGATAATCCTTGCCATACACTTTCCCTTCACGTTGCAAAGTCTTTTCGTTGACTCCGGTCCCTGCAACCGTAAGATCAAAGATCTTCGCAATACTTGTCCCCTGCGTTCCTTTGTACTTTTCCTTACGCGCGCCCAAAATATTGTCCGCAGCGATCCTTCCCTGCTTGTTCGCAGGTCCCGCAAGCGGAACCATCGCCCGATGTTTCAAGACGAAGTCTTCCACTTCGATAATGTCGCCGACCGCAAAAATATTTTCATCCGAAGTTTGCATAAAGTCATCGACGATCACACCGCCTCTTGCATTCAGCTCCAATCCCGCAGCCTTCGCAAGCTCACTGTTCGCACGGATCCCGATCGATAGGATCACCAGATCCGCTCCCACTTCTTTTCCATCTTCAAGCAAGATCGTCGACGTCTTATCCTGATGAACGATCTTCTGCACACCGTTTTCTACGATCAGATCGATCCCCTTCTCCCATAGATGCTGATGCACGATCTGTGCCATATCCGGATCCATCGGTGCCATCACCTGATTCGCTTTTTCAACGACGGTCACCTTGATCCCTCGATGTGCCAAGTTTTCAGCCATCTCAAGCCCGATAAATCCGCCACCGATCACAGTCGCTGTTTTCGGCTGATGCTCTTGTACATAATTATATACTTTGTCCGTATCCGGAATATTCCACAATGTGAAGACATTCTTTCCGTCAAAACCTTCCACCGGAGGCTTGATCGGGCTGGATCCCGTTGAAAGAAGCAGCTTGTCATAAGGCAGGTCATACTCTGTATTATTTCGAAGATCCTTCACTTTTACACTTTTGTTCTCACGATCGATCGAGATCGCCTCGCTGAGTACTCGAACATCCACATTATATTTTGCCATGATCGCTTCCGGCGTTGAAACAAAAAGTGCATCTCTGCTTTGGATCACGCCGCCGATATAATAGGGCAGACCGCAGTTTGCAAAAGAAACATATTCTCCACGCTCCAGCAAGATGATCTGTGCATTTTCATCCAATCTTCGAAGTCTTGCGATCGCAGTCGCTCCACCGGCAACCCCACCGATAATAACAATTTTCTTATTCATTTCGATCCTCCATAAAAAATATTTCTACGATTTTTTTGATATCTTCATCGACCAGGCTGTAATAACTTTCCAGTCCCTGTTTCTTCACTCCGACGATCCCCAGATCACGCAGCTTGGCAAGATGTTGCGAAACACCCGATTGTGAGATCCCCATGCAGTTCGTAAAATAGCCGACATTGCATGCGCCGTTGAGATAAAGCTTTTTGACGATACAAAGCCTCGCCGGATGCGCCACCGCTTTCAGCAGATTCGCCAGGCGAATGATGCGCAGATCCTCTTCGCTCCGCTCCGTTCCCATCTCTCTTATTTTGTCTTCCATCATTTCCTCTTGCGCTTGATGTTCTTTCGTTTTCTTAAGCCCCAAAGAACATCCGCTTCATTATTTATCGTTATATTATAATATTTGAATATAATAATATCCGATTTCATTTTGTTTGTCAACACAAAATTCTTTTCGATCATGTTTTATCCCTTTCATATGTCTTACTTGTCGCCTTGATCTCTTCACAATTGAATTTCAGCACGGACATTCATTCAGAGAATCTAAATTGGCATCTTTTCTTATACATTTTTTCATCACGATCGCCTGATTCTTATTTTACCCAAAAGTCACTCAAAGTTTTCCGATGCTCATTGTGTCACTATCAATAACTCTCCCTGCAGGACACCGAAAAGCTGATCCTTCTATATTCTGATCAGTCTTTGATACTTTTTCTTTGCATTTACCTCGATCATCAAGGCACAAAAAAAGAGCCGAAGCTCTTGACCACTCATCATGCCGACCATTGTCAGCTATTCATAACCTCCTTAACAAAATCATATCTTGCCAAAGTCTGTTTCATAAAATCCACAGGATCGATCGCCTTGTTGTCGATGATCGTCTCGATCACTTTGCCCGACAATCCGCTCACAAATCTTACATTCGGATCGTCCTTATCCGCAGCAAAATGGACCCGGCGTGCATCCACATTCCAAAATACGAGTTCCGGTAATGGGATCCCTTCATTTTCAAATTTGTTTTTCATCTCCTCATAGGTCGGAACATTGCAGGTCCCGGCATCAAATTCCATGTCCGAGATGATCACGATACGTGTGATGTAGTCTTTCGGGTCGGTGATCTTCTTGCTGGACTCAAGCAATAGATCGTATACTCTGCGGATGTCCGTATTGCTACAATCATCGTACCTTTGACAGATCATCGCCTTCGTTCTGAGTCCTGCCCCATCCGGCAACTCTACGAGTTTGGGTCTCGAGGAGAAAGTGATGAATTTGTTTTTGAATTCTCCGCTGAGCTGTTCTGAGAACAGGATCGCCAGCGAAGTCGCTGTTTCATAAACATTTGGCGTACAGGTCATCGATCCGGAGCCATCCCTCACGACGATCGTGTTTCCTGTATCGGTCTTTCGCTCGATCGCCTTCCATTGAGCCTCCCCTAGCGGTTCATTCTGAAACACCATTTTCAAGATCTCATAGGGATGGAGAGTCCGGACCTTCGCCTGTACCTCCCCTTTTACCAGTCGATCCAAATATGCAAGATACTTTTCCTGATCATTGCGTCGAAAAGCCTCTTGGTACTTATTCATCGCCTTGGCAGGCAGTTTTTCATATTCAAAGCTATAATCCCGCTCCGTCAAATTCCGCTCGACGATCTTCCCCTTGCGCAATTTGCTGAGCAGCTGTCGATATTCCTTCGCCGTCATTTTCATCAAGGAAATCAGTTTTTTGGCATGGCTTCGGGTCAATGCACTCGATGCATTGATGCTCGGCATCCATTTGCTGCAAAGACTGATCGACTTGCCCTGCTCAAACAGTTCCAGATCTTTCTCAAGCTGTGCCTTGATGTGATCCGCTGTCGGCTGAGCCGTTCCCTCATAATAAAGATAGGTCATCAGGTCATCCCATCGACCATACTCCACGATGTAGGGGATAAATTTTACCGCCTGATCGAGATCCTGCTGAATAAACTCCGAAAGAGAGATGCGTCCTCCTCTACGCTCCCCAAGCCCTCCTCGGACATCCCGAAGATAAAACATATTTTTGACCGCCATCACCGGATCCTCATCAAAAGCCTCCCGAAAAAGTCTCTCTACGATATGCGGTGAATATCGGCTCGCGCCGGCGATCCCGAAGAAATCGAGATTTGCATCCAAAGTGGAACGAAATGTCTGATCCAAATTTTCGGTAAAAGTGTGATTCAATTCTTTTCTAATGTTCTTGATAATAGACATGATAACCTCCAAACTCAAACAAAAAAGATGTAGTTCTCTACATCTCGTGCCATAAAACACAAAGCACATTCTTACTCAGAACGCTTTTACACGTTCTGCTGAAGTCCTGCTTTCACATTTCTTCATCCGTCGTTTGCTGTTAGTGCTTTTGATTTGCCAAGGCTCAGCCACAAAAAAATATTTTTTTAATATTGGTTTGATCTGCTGTAAGAGCCTTTATCGTTCAGGGTCTTTTTCAGCCAAAACTTCGCTCGACCATTTCGACGGTCGGTAAAGTCTTTTGCTGAAGTCGATCAGGCTTTGATCTTTTCCGCATGATCCTGTTGAGGATCACGAAGCCTTCGGAGATCTCTTTTCACTTGCAAAGCGCTGTTATAAAACAGTCTTTCGACTGACGACATGCTTTTGCTATCTCATACGATCTGCTGTTTGCGCTTTTACTCGAGGAGTTCCCCCCAAGCGAAAGAAAAACAAGGCTCCCCTATGTCATCCTTGCCTGACATTCCACCATTAAAAGATTTGTCCGAGTTGCTGTTTGAGCCTTTAAGGGTCGGAGGAGCTCAGCAAGGATATCCCCTCCGTGCAAAGCTATCATAACAGCAATTTTTTTGCGCGTCAATCGATTTTGTATAAAAACATATTCCCTTAACCAAACTGTAAACACTCTGTTACATCGTCATCATTCTGTGATCGGATCGCAAAATTTGAAATATAAAAGCCCCGTGATCCACGAGGCTAAGATCCCATCGAAAGGATATCCCTTCTCTGATTGCTTTTGTGCTTACAATATTGTTCCCTCTGAAAGAATGTCTACATATTTTTTATATACATATTGTCTATATCTTTTTTTAGCTTCTACAAGCTCCAATATTTCCATATCCATTAAATTTTCTAAAAGTTTATTGACAGTAGGTTTACTCACGCTCACTAATTTTTTAATATCCTCCGCTTCTACAAAAGGGTGTTTCAATAGATATTCGTATACCGAAAGAAGATTTGAAATATTACCGCTTGAAAACTGTCGAATTTTCTCCATATCTTTCTTTTTTAGCTCAACGATCTTTTGAATAGAAGTAATTGCATCTTCAGATATTTCACAAATTCCATCTATAAAAAATTTAATCCATTCTTCAAATTCCCCCTTAATGCGAATGTTATTAAGAAGTTCATAGTATCTATTCCTATTTTTCTTAAAAAAATAGCTCAAATAAAGAACCGGATATTCAATCAAGCCTTGCTCTCTTAGATATAGTATTATTAGGAGTCTTCCCATTCTTCCGTTACCATCTAAAAACGGGTGTATCGTTTCAAATTGATAATGAATTAAAGCTATCTTTATTAAGTTTGAAATATGACTATCTTCATGTATATATTTTTCCAAATCACTTAAGCAAATATCCATCTCATCAGGTGCAGGCGGAATAAAACTTGCATTCTTTAAGGTTGAACCTGCGTGTCCAATCCAATTCTGTGATTTTCTAAATTCACCCGGCATTTTTTCTTCTCCTCTAACATTAGACAGGAGAACAGAGTGAGTTTCTTTGATCAATCTCATACATAATGGCAAGTCATTAAGTCTTTTAAATGCGTAATGAGTTGCTTTGATATAGTTTACAATTTCTTCAGTATCTTTTAACTTTTCATTTCCCTTATCTTTTTGTAACACATCAACGAGAGAGGCCTGTGTTCCCTCTATTTGAGAACTTATAACTGCCTCTTTTTGAACATACATAGATACAAAAAGATCAATATCCGGTAGTGTGATTGCCATACCGTCTAATCTTCCCAATAATAAATACGCTTTATTGATTAAAGCATTTATTTCACTATCAAGACTTAATTTTATATCTTTTAAATTGTGTGGGACAAAACATTCGTAATCACTTTGCATTCTCTTTAATTGTCCTGCTCTATTGTTTTCCAATTTCAAAGTATCACCTCCTAAGTTAAATCTATTTTACTTAGAATAAGTATACTTGTTCTAAGTAAAATTTTCAAGCATACATTTTACTTAAAACAGTTAGGAGCTTTCTAAGTAAAACCCCTTTTAATAAGGTATTTGTTTGTCAATGCTCGGTGTAATGTTGGGCTTTTAGATACTCGCCAGTATTTCTTTCGGCTGTTTGCCCATTCCCAAGCTTTTCCTTTGGGGATTCCTAACGCTTTCAGATTCTTGAATTTAGTCTGCGGTTTCTTCCATTGTTTCCAATAGATTTGTCGCACCCTTCGCCGAATCCACTCACTTATTCTGCTCATTTGTTTTTGCATATCGGCTATTGTAGTAGGCAAGCCATCCCGTTGTGTATTGTTTCATTTTCTTGAAGATGTCGTAGATGGCATTTGCTTGTTTTCTACTCGTCAACTCTTTGATTTTCTTCTCGAGCTTTGCAATCGACTTTTCATGTGTACGAATGCCGATTCCGTTCTTCCCGCTATACAGGTCGAAGCCCAGGAATTTTCTTTTGAGTGGACTGCCTGTCTCACTTTTCTTTTCGTTTACCTTTAGTTTCAATTTGTTTTCAAGAAATGCTTTACAGCTTCGTAGAACTC
>JAUNKR010000054.1 GCA_030532705.1 Peptostreptococcaceae bacterium | reverse complement strand
TTGTGTGCAAATTTTCAAGAGAATGGGAAGAGCTGATTTTATGAAATGACTGGAGGTATTGATCGACGATGAAGGATCCCAAAAATAATCAATACCGTAATATGCCTAAAGAACATAATTACCTATGAAGTCCTTGTCGAAGGTAAAAAACTAAGGGCATTGAAATTTTAGGTAACGAATACCCTAAACTTTAAAAAAACAAAAGTTTAGGGTATTCATTATGCCAAAAGTCGAGTAAAACGAAGGTCGAAATATTAAATTTTATTTACTATCTTACTTAGTCAGTCAGCAATGTTATTTTCTACTGCAACATGCAGCACACTACGCTATACCATTCAATGCGGTGCACGCAAGTATCCGGCTGCTTCCGCTTCGGCTGCCGTTTTGAACCATACAATATCTTGTGCGGGAACTTTGGAGTAGTTATTTCCGCCCGGCAGATGATAAAGCATACTACCTTTATTTCCTTTGATCCATTTGCCTTCTTTTTCGGGATCGGATTTGCTCAGATGATCTTTTCCCTGAGAGGAATCAGTTGGTTTCATCGAGTTTGCGTCGCATTGATCCGGGCTTTTGATCACATTGGAATCTTCTCCGACCCATACGATCTTAGTCTCGTTGTCGAATTTTACCGGAATATCAAGACTACTTGCAATAAAGCTCAGCGGGACAAATGTTTTTCCGTTGATGACCCGTGCAGGTGCATCTAAGGGCACATCCATGTTGTTTTTTCTCGCTTTGTTATCTCCGGTCTTTATTTTCAGTTCGGTCTCGCCTTTGTGGACCATTACAGTCTTTGTAGATCCATCCCATTTCACATCGGCATTGGTTGCCTTAGCGATCGATGCGACCGGGACAAAAGTTCGCCCTTTGATGATGGTAGCATCTGAATTGTTTAGAACGGCTCCATCGACAACGATACTCAACGCAGAGGAAGAGATCGTAGTTGCTGCGACAAGTAACAAAGAGGCAAAAATCAATTTTTTCTTCATTTTTTTCTCCTTTGGTTTGTATTTATGTAACAGATATTCTGTGACATCCTATTGATCAGGATCGAATCTTGGCTCAAAAACAAAACGATCCTCAAATGTTCCTTCTTGATAATAGTGGAAAGTTGTCAGCTTATTTATATATCGACATTCCTAACAGATCCTATACTCTTTTAGATTTATTGAACGATCGTCTATAGATCAAAAAGCGGGATAGGTTTTATTTTGTAAGTTGAACAGCAGTTTTTGGTATTTACAGACAACATAAATATATCATAAGATCATAGTTACTTCAATAATAAAAACGAGATCTATCCTATTGAAAAGGGACAGGTAGGAATCGTATTTCGCTGATTGAAAGTGGGGATCGATGTATGCTTTTGTACCGGTCGCTAAAAAAACAAATAGATTGTAAAACAGGGTCTATTGTTTTACAATATAAACAGATCTGTGATTTCCGGGTGGAAAAGACTGAGAAAAGTGTACAAAGAAAGGATCCTTCCCCTACAAAAGCTTAGTCGTAGAGATTTTTAACACTCCTAGACAATTCAATAGAAACAAATTCCAGCGGATCTAAAAATGAGACTTGTTTGAGGCTGGAGGATGAGTGGGGATTTTACATATTTACATCGAAATATGCGGATGTTGTTGTAGTAATTATTGTATGATTGATGATAATAAAGATGAGGCAGAAGTATGATAAGAATGAATAATGTTTCAAAAATATATAAGATAAGAGAACAATCCGATCGAGGTTTTTTCAGTAATCTATTCAAAAGCAATTACAAGAATGTTGAAGCGGTGAAGAATATCAGTTTTTGTATTGAAGAAGGAGAGAAGGTAGGACTCATCGGATTAAACGGTGCGGGAAAAACTACTACATTAAAAATGTTGGCCGGATTGATCCATCCGACAGAAGGAACGATCGATGTCAATGGTTTTGACCCGAAAAAATTGAAAAAGGAATACTTGATGGAAATTGGCTTAGTGATGGGGAATAAGAGTCAATTATGGTGGGATATTTCTTCATATGATTCGTTTTTGTTGGAAGGATGCATTTATGAACTGAACACAAGAGAGATCGAGCGAAGGATCGAAGAATTGTCCGATCTTCTTGATGTTAGAGAATTGCTGAAAACTCCGGTCAGAAAGTTGTCTCTAGGCGAGAGGATGAAAATGGAACTTATTTTAGTACTGTTACATCGACCGTCGATCCTACTATTGGATGAGCCGACCTTAGGATTGGATATCATTTCTCAAAGGAAATTAAGGGCGTTTATCAATCGGTATAATTCTGAACGAAAATCCACAATGATCATTACAAGTCATAATATGAGGGATGTTGAAGAATTGTGTGATCGAGTAATTGTAATAAATCGTGGAGTCATTATCTATGACGGTCTTATTGAAGATTTGAAAACGTATAAGTCAGAAAGTGATTTTGAGGAGATCATTTCAACATTACTTGGAGGTGGTTTAGAAGAATGAAAATAAATAAAGCTGTATTCAACCTGAAAAAAAGTGAGTTTACGATTTATCGGAGTAATATCTACATGAATTTTTTGTTTGGATGTGTTCCGATAGTAGTTTACTTATTTCTCTGGAGGTCGATCTATGGAAATGATCTGATCGCTTTAGGTGGATATTCCTATCGGCAGATGATCACATATTTTGTTCTGGTTTCATTATTGTATGAAGTGTTGGATGCTCGAGCGAACATTGTAAAACTTTCGGAAATGATCGAAGATGGATCTATCCATAATCACATGTTGAAGCCGATCGGATTTTTTTCTTTAAATTTCAAATTGTACCGAGCGGAGAAAATAATATACTTAACAAGTGTTTTGGTACCGTATGTGATTTTGTGTCTTGTGCTTCGTGAGCATATCCATTGGGAGCTGGATCATATTCCATTCTTTATTATTTCATTGTGTCTTGCGTTTGTGTTGAAGTATTTTATGGGTTGTATTTTAGGTCTATTGACCACTTGGATCGAAGAAATATCCGGATTGCTGGATCTTTGGAATAATATAGAAAGGTTTTTATCGGGAGGATTGATCCCATTATCCATTTTACCTAAAAAAGTATTTATGTTTCTTTCTTTTTTGCCATTTCAGTATATGCTTTTTGTACCGGTTGATATTTATATGGGAAATATGGATCTGCTTGAGATCTATAGGGCACTGTTCATTCAAATTGGGTGGTGCATTATTTTGGGTGGCTTGCTTTTGATCATAAAGCAAAAGGCTTTTAGAAAATATTCCGGGTATGGTTCATAGGAGCGTAAAGGTGAAGTATATTAAACTATATTTGAATTTTATTAAAAACAGTTTCAGACGAGAGACCATGTATCGATTCAACTTTTTTGTGAGTATGTTTACCGTAGTGTTGGGTTATGTTTCGAATATCCTATTCTATCATTTCTTGTATGATGCCGGGATAGAGAACATATCCGGTTGGACAAGATATCAAATATATATTTTGCTGGCTTCGGTATGGATCATAGATTCTATTTTTGGTGGAATATTCTTTTTCAATTTGATCAAAATTCCTTCAAAAGTTAAGAATTATGAATTGGATGGCGTATTAACGAAACCGGTAAATTCGATTTTTATGATAGCACTGAGGCAATGCAACTTTGGATTATTTGCAGGGGTGTTTTTTGGGATCGGATTTTTGATCTATTCTCTGATCCAGGGAAATATCCAGTTTCAGCTTATCAAACTGATCTATTATGTCATTTTGATTTTGTCCAGCATCATGATACTGTTCAGTATTTTGTTTATGATGGTGACCTTTTCGCTAAGATTCGTACGGATTCAAGGATTGATCCAAATGTTTTGGACGATGATGGATATTGGTAAAAATCCGCATTCGATTTATCCCAATTCATTAAGGATGTTTTTTCTATTCATCATACCCGCTATTACGATCTATAATTTACCGGCTCAAGTGTTGATGGACGGTCGTTATATCCCCGGAATGGATATTGTGAGTGCATCATTAACAGCCATAGTTATTGCGATAGCTTTGATGGCGATAGCGATCCTGTATTTTAAGAGGTCTTTAAAATTTTATTATCAATAGAGAGTATGCATCCTAGATGTAGGCTAATAGATATTTATTAGAAATCTGATTTTAACTCTGCATATACAGAGCTCGAAGTGTCACGAAGGGTATTTGAGCGAGATGATGATTTTATGTAAAACATATAATATCTTTTGATCGATAACATTGGGATAGGGATCAAATTGATCTGAGAATGAGGGTGTGAAATAAGTTTGGATCACAGTGAAAGCAAAATAAGCGATGTATCGTTTTGATTTTGAACTTTTTTGGGACATGGATCTTGTCTTTAGGACCTGAAAAGGTTCTTTTTTTTCGCACAAATTTGGTTGACAAAGTTTTTATTCCCTGTTAGAATATAAAAAACAGACCGACTGTCAGTCTAAAAATGAGGAGGGGCGATGAAGAATAAAAAAGAACAGATTTTGGATATTTCATTTTCTCTTTTTTTGGAAAAGGGATATGATAATACTTCGATCAGTGATATTTTGAGTAAATTGGATATTGCGCGAGGCACTCTGTATTATCATTTTGAATCGAAAGAAGCAATCATGGATGCTATTATAGAGCGTTCTGCAAAAAAAATCGTTGAAGAGGCGGAAAGTATTATCCTGCAAAAAGAGTTATCCGTATATGAAAAGATTTACGCCTTGTTTTCCGGAACGAGTATGAAGCGCTTATCCGGAGGTGAGCTGATGATCGATTATTTGAATCAGCCTCAAAACGCACTTTTTCATGAGAAGAGCAACAGATCCTTTATTCAGAAGATCGCGCCGATATTAGCGGATATTATTAAGGAAGGTGTTGAAGAAGGAATATTTGACAATGATTTTCCTTATGAGAGTGCGGAGATCATTTTGGTCATGATCATGGGATTTATGGATGTTCATTCTGAAAACATGGACGAGAAAGATTTTGTACGTCGTATAGAAAGTCTTTTATATAATATGGAGCGTATGCTTGGCGCAAAAGAAGGGAGCTTTGCTACATTTAAGGAGCTGTCTTCATATGAAAAGTGAGGTGGATCAGATGAGTAGCGGCTATAAAAAATTTTTATTGTTATGGGGAGCGAGCCTTATCTCTGCAAGCGGTTCGGGCATGAGTTCATTTGCGTTAGGAATTTTTATGTATCAAAGAACAGGGATGAGTACGATGACAGGATTGATGATCTTGGCAGGATTTCTTCCCGGCCTTCTCCTTTCACCTCTTGCAGGAGTTTTGGCAGATCGTCATGATCGCAGATCGATGATGATGTTAGGCGACGGATTATCTATTATCGGCTTATTGTGCATTCTATTTTCTTTACAATTTTTTGATGGAATAGATCTCATTGGCGGAATATTGGTTGGAGCAGCGATCAGTTCAGGTTTTTCTTCCTTGGTCGAGCCGGCATTTCGTTCAACAATATCGGATCTGCTGGAAAAGGAGGAATACACGAAGGCAAGTGGCATGGTACAACTCATTCCGGCTTCCCGCTATCTGCTTTCTCCTGTGCTTTCGGGCTTGGTTCTGAGCATTGCAGGCATTCGCACAGTCCTTCTTTTTGATATTTTGACGATACTGATCACTTTGCCGATCACCCATATCGTACGGAGAGAGATGAAGGGGGTGCATCGAGCGGAGGATGCTAAAATCGGGGAGGATCTGAGATTAGGATTTCGCATCATTCATGATAAAAAAGGGATCTGGCTCTTAGTTATGCTCGGTATCTTGGTTTCGTTCTGTCTCGGAACGGTTCAGACTCTCATGATACCGATGCTCCTGTCCTTTGGTGGAGAATCTTTTGTGGGATTTGCAACGACGATCTCAGCCTTTGGAATGCTGGCGGGAGGATTGATCTTAAGCAAGGTGAATATCAAAAAAGATCTCACACATATTTTACAACGAGCTCTGCTGGGCATGGGTTTTTTTATGGCTGCATTTGCGTGGAGAGAGAATGAGGTCTTGGTCTGCATCTTCGGATTTTGTCTTTTTTTGAGCCTGCCTTTTGCCAATGCGGCGATGGACTATCTGGTAAGGATCACGATCCCATCGGTTCATCA
The DNA here is from genome assembly GCA_030532705.1 of Peptostreptococcaceae bacterium. GTDB lineage: Bacteria > Bacillota > Clostridia > Peptostreptococcales > Filifactoraceae > JAUNKE01. Next base: position 4,701 of record JAUNKR010000054.1, on the reverse strand, counting down.
AGGAAAGGCATGGGGATTGATCGGACTGATCTCTCAGGCGGGTTATGTAGCTGCATACGTTTCGGCTGGAGTGCTCGTTGATTTTATGATCGCCCCTTTACTTCAAAGGGAAGGAAGGTTCGCTCAAGCGGCTCTTGCTTTGATCGGTAGAGGAGAGGGAAGAAGTGCCGCATTTATGATCATTCTTGCAGGGGCTTTTCTCATTGTTGTAGCGTTGATCCTGCCACGCAAAAATGAAATTAGAGAATTGGAGGAGGAGCATGTATTGGACGCTGCTTAAAAATGATATAAAGTATAATCGGCTGCAAAGCTTTAATATTGCATTCTTTATCATCCTGTCGGTTGCTTTTTTGGCAGTGGCGGGCCAGCTTATGATCCGCCTGAATGATTCTGTCCGTACATTGCTTGAAAAGGCGGAAACGCCACATCTGCTACAAATGCATACGGGAGAGATCGACAGGGAGCGAATGCAAGCATTCGTGGAATCCCATCCTAAGATCGAAGAATATCAGCTTTTGGAATTCTTAAATATAGATCAATCTTTCCTGGCTTTTAACGGAGTTTCATTGAAGGACTTTGTATATGATAACGGCTTTTCGGTGCAAAGCCCCCAATTTGACTACTTACTGGATCTGAAAGGAAATCGGATCGAGCCCCAAATCGGCGAAGTCTATGTTCCCGTATTTTATCAAAGTGTGGGACTCGTCAAGGAGGGAGATATTCTCAGTATTCGAGATCATACGCTGAAGGTAAGAGGTTTTGTGAGAGATTCTCAAATGAATTCATCCTTATCGGTTTCTAAACGTTTCATCATCCATGAGGAAGACTATCGAGCGATCGAAAAATGGGGAAGTTTGGAATATCTGATCGAGTTTCGCCTGCATGATTTGAAAGATTCTTCAAAGATCGAGGCGGTTTATGCGGAAGCGGATCTGGAATCCAATGGACCCCCTTTTCTCAGTTATCGTCTGTTCATGATCGTAAATGCTTTTTCGGACGGTATCACGATCGTTTCTCTGCTGCTCATCGGGATGTTGATCATTGGGATCTCGCTATTATGCATTCGGTTTACCCTTTTGGCAAAACTGGAAGAGGACTATAAAGAATTGGCTGTCCTAAAAGCGATCGGAATACCTTTGAAAGAGATCAGGTTGCTATTTTTGGCAAAATATCTTTTTATAGCCGGGATATCTTCGGTGGCAGGATTTTTTCTTTCCTTTGTGTTGAAACAGCCTTTCCTTGCAAATATGAAGATGTTTTTTGGAGAGGCAAAGGGAAGCGGATGGACCTATGCTATCGCTTTTATTTCGAGCATACTGGTATTTCTGTTGATCTATCTTTATATGAACAAACTTGCCAAAAGGTTGAAAAATTTAAGGCTCAATGAGACTACCGGAGAGGAAGAAGGAGTATACTTCCGCTCGATATCGAATTGGCCGAAGACGATACAGCTGGTGATCAGCGATCTTTTTGCTAGAAAAAAGATGTACTTCACATTGGTTTCGGTTTTTGTGCTTGCGGTATTCATTCTGACGATCCCGATGTCGATCTACTCGACGATCTCAGACAAAAATTTTGTGAACTATCTGGGCATAGGGGTGTATGATATACGAATAGACATATCCGAAACAGCGAAAAATGAAGAAGCTCTTCAGGTGTTGTTGGAAGACTTGGAGGGAGATCTCTCGGTAGATAAATTTGAGCTTTATACAGCGAAGCTGGTCGATTATAAGACAGAGGAAGGAACGAGACAAAAACTATGGATCGATTCCGGAAACCAGAGCAGTTTTCCGATACGATATATTTCGGGAGAGGCTCCTTCGGGCGATGATGAGATCGCTCTATCAAAACTGGCTGCTGATGAGTTATCAAAGAAAGAAGGAGATATCATTACACTTTTGATCGGAGAACAAGAAAGACCGCTGATCATATCGGGGATCTTTTCAGATCTTACCAATGGTGGGAAGACGGCGAAAACAAACTTTCACATTGATGAAGGAGATGCTGTATGGACAGTGATCCCTATTCGCTTAAAAGAGGGTTCTTCGGTTGCAGATTTCATGGAAGATCATTCGCAGCGTTATTCTTTTGCAAAATTTGCAGACACGGAGACTTATCTCAAGCAGATCTTCGGGAATACTATTGCGATGGTAGAAAACATTACAAAAGTAGCCCTGGTTGCCTCTCTTTTTCTGATTTTCCTGATCGTCAGTCTGTTTGTCAGGATGATGTATTTGAAGGATAGAGGGCAGAATGCGATTTTGAAGGCGATCGGTTTTAGCAATCGAAGTCTATTCTTGCAATATATGACAAAATCTATTTTTAGCTTAGGCGTAGGTATTTTGGCAGGAAATATTTTGGTTTGGGGCATCGGAGATCGATTGACAAAGGTGATTTTGTCTCTGATCGGCGTTCATGGGGTGCAATTTATCCGAGATCCGATCTTTACGTATCTTTTGGTTCCTTTTGCAATGCTTTTATCCGCCATTTTTGCTACGACCGTTGGAGTCAAGGGATTGAGCGGGATGAATATTGCCCGGTTTTTAAAGGAGGAGTGAGCAGAATGATTTTACAAGGGAAAAATCTGGAAAAATGTTATGATAACGACGTGGTGAAAACAAAGGTCCTCAAGGGAGTTGATATTGAACTTGGAGAAGGGGAATTCGTGTCGATCATGGGGAAATCAGGTTCGGGAAAATCCACATTGCTTAATATCCTATCCTCTTTGGATTCTCCGGATAATGGAGAGATCTGCTTTGAGGGAAGAAACATCACAGATCTTGGAGAGGAAGAATCTGCTAAGCTTCGCCGTGAATCCTTCGGCTTCGTATTTCAGCTACCCAAAATGGTACGAAATCTCAGCATATTGGATAATATCCTCCTCCCATCGACCCAGTACAGTAAGAATAAGAAAGAAATGATCGCTAAGGCGGAGGAGCTGATGAAAAGAATTGGGATCGAGCATATCGCAAGCAACAGGATCTCACAGGCCTCAGGAGGACAGTTACAACGTGCCGGGATATGCCGTGCATTGATCAATGACCCGAAGATCCTTTTTGCTGACGAGCCCACAGGGGCTTTAGACTCAAAAACCGGGCAGGAAGTGCTTGAACTTTTCTCAACATTCCATGCGGAAGGAAAAAGTATTCTAATGGTCACTCATGATGTTCAGGTAGCATCGAGGGCAGATCGCGTCCTCTTTATGAAGGACGGACTTTTGGTCGGGCAGCTGAAGATCGGCGCTGATCGAAAAGAGGGCTTGAAGCAAATTCAAGAGGCCGTGAATTCTCTATAAAATAATGATTAGAAAAAATGAGTTTAAGAGGAGCTTTGCCATGAGGAAGCTTCTCTTTTTTTGATTTTCATAAGAATGATATGCACTAGAGAGGATCATAGATTAGTTGATGGGAAATCTAAGAGAATAAACGGATCAACCAAGCAATAGCAATTTATGGAATAAAACAGAAGATCCTGAAATGAAACAAAAGTAGAGAGAGGATCTTATTTGGATCCAAGAGAAGATAGTATTCCTCATGCCAATTTTGTAATCGAATGGAGAGTATCTTCTTTTTCTTACAGGGATATATTTCGTCCCATCGATCGACTTTTTGTCAAAAATATGGGGTTGATTGGACGAAAAAATTCTGTTGGATGAAAAGAAAATAGGTGATATATTTCTAGCGAATGATATGGTATACTTTTTATTATATGCAACCTAAATGTTATGTAATACTATGATGATTTGTGTAGTCAAGAACGTTTCAAATCTGATTTTTGAACTCAAAACATCTGATGGACTATATGAAGAAGGTTGAAACATGAAAGAATCGAATTTTTGATCATTGATATGAATGGAAATAAAGGAGGTCAATATGTTATTTTTGCAATACCCGAAGTGTTCGACTTGTCAGAAGGCAAAGAAGTGGCTGGATGGGCATAATATTGAGTATGTGGATAGACACATTGTGGAGGATAATCCATCGTATGAGGAGCTGAAGCAATGGTTTGAGCAGAGTGGTTTGCCGTTGAAGAAATTTTTCAACACGAGCGGTCTTTTGTATAAGGAGCTGAAGCTGAAGGACAAACTGCCGACGATGAGCGAGGAAGAGCAGCTCAAGCTGCTTGCAACAAACGGAATGCTTGTCAAACGGCCTTTGATCGTAGACGGGAAGAAAGTTTTGACAGGATTTAAGGAAGCAGATTGGGAAGAATTTGTTGGCAAGTGATCTTTGGTATGGAGTTATTGTCGGGGAACGACACGGAGGATCAAGCTTCTTATTTGAACGGCATGGATCTAAAAATAGAATTTGTTTAATTTGATCTACTCGATACTATTGGTAGTATCGAAATCTTTAGTATCGAACAATGGCTTGACAAAGATCTTTTTAAGTAGTATGATTCTATGCAAATAAAAGGCGATGATGCAGAGAAAAGTTTTTCAGAAATGTACAGAGAGTCGGCGGTGGGTGTGAGCCGAACAGGGAGAAGAACATAATATACACTGCGGAGCTTACGGTTGAATAAAGTAGACCGCTACGGAAGCCACCGTTATAGGGCAAGGAGTTGATGGACTCTGTTTGAGGATCTTCGGATCGAATTAGGGTGGTACCGCGAATTTTCGCCCCTGCATACGATGTATGTGGGGGCTTTTTGTTTGCCCAGCATGGGCGTTTTCTAACGGGTGAAAGTCCCGAGTGCACG
>JAUNKR010000053.1 GCA_030532705.1 Peptostreptococcaceae bacterium | reverse complement strand
ATCCTGCCACATATCCTGCCACATTTCTTCGTGGGACTGCTCCTGCTTTTCCCACATGCGATCCTCCACGAGGCATCCCTGACCTTTTTGGGTTTCGGGATCCCTGCGGAGCAACCGGCGATCGGCGTGATCCTATCCGAGTCGATGCGATATATCACGATCGGGATGTGGTGGCTGGCGATTTTTCCGGGAGCATTGCTACTATCGGTCGTTTTGCTATTTGATGGGATCGGGAACAATTTGAAAAAACTCCTCGATCCGAAGACAGGACAGGAGTAAATATGTTAGAAGTAAAGAATTTGAGCGTTTCGTTTCGGATGTACGATCGAAAGCTCGATCAGATCATAAAAAAAGCGGTCCATGACATCAGTATGGATGTGCAGGCAGGCGAGATCCATGCGGTGGTAGGATCCTCCGGAAGCGGAAAGAGCCTCCTTGCCCATGCGGTCATGGATATTCTGCCCGACAATGCGATCATGGGCGGAGAGATCTATTTTGAAAAAGAACGCATCACAACGCAGAATATAAAGAAGCTCAGAGGCAAAGCGATCACGCTCATCCCACAATCGATCTCCTACTTGGATCCGCTGATGAAGACCAACCGGCAGATCTTCGGAAAAGTCGTTGATGCCGAAAAACAGCGCAGTCTCTTCGAAAGCTTCAACCTCAAGGTAAGCGACGGGAACAAATTTCCATTCCAGCTTTCGGGCGGGATGGCAAGGCGTGCGCTGATCATGACCTCTGTCGTGACCGACTCCAAACTCGTCGTTGCCGATGAACCTACACCCGGTCTCAATCCACAGCTGGCGACCGAGATCCTCAGCGTATTTCGCACGATGGCGGACGAGGGAAGAGGCATCCTGCTCATCACCCATGACGTCGATCTCGTCTGTGAGGTGGCGGATCGGATCTCCATCTTCTATGGCGGGACCATCCTCGAAACGTTGAGCGTCAAAGACTTTTTGGCAGGCAATGCGGATCATCCATATACCAAAGCATTGTGGAATGCTTTGCCACAAAACAATTTTGAAGCGATCGATATGATGGAGCTGGCTCGGATTTGTAAGGAGCAGGGCTATCCGCTTCCGGATCACGATAATATTTTTGAATAGGAAGCACCTTGCGCATCGAGCGGATCCGATAGAGAATTGCTCAAGTTGTGATGCCGCAGGGGAAGATCGATCATAGAAAGGAACATTATGCTGGAAGCAAAAAACATCAGCTTTGGCTATGATGAAAAAAATAAGATCCTACAAAACATCTCCATGAATTTCTTGGAAAATGAGATCGTCGGACTGATCGGGCCGTCGGGCTGTGGCAAATCCACCTTTTCCAAAATATTGGCAGGCTACATCATGCCACAGGCAGGCGAAGTCCTGTTCGACGGGAAAAAACTGCCACGACAAGGCTACTGTCCGGTACAGCTGATCTATCAGCATCCGGAAAAAGCGGTCAATCCGAAATGGAAGATGAAACAGATCCTTGCGGAAGGATGGGATATTGACGAAAAGACCCTGTCGGACCTTGGGATCAAGGAAGAATGGCTCACAAGATGGCCCAATGAGCTGTCCGGAGGAGAACTGCAGCGTTTTTGCATTGCAAGAGCGCTCGGGCCGAAGACGAGATTTATCATCGCCGACGAAATGACGACGATGCTCGATGCTATCACACAGGCATCCATCTGGAAGGTCATCGTCGAGCAATGCAGGGCGAGAAATATCGGACTGCTCGCAGTCACCCACAACCATGCGCTTGCCGATCGGATCTGCGACCGCATCATCGAATTCGAACAGCTGACCCACCGACATTCAGAATAAGACAGATCTCAAAAATATAAATTTTACCCTTTCAAAAGCGGAACATCTTTTCGGAGTTGTTCTGCTTTTTGTGGGTTTTTCGCTTGTTTTGAGGTTGCAGAGTTTTTGAAAAGCAGGCTGAAAGGAAGAAATACGCTAAAGAAATATGATCGGTATGGTCTGATGAGGTAACGACTGTTTTTATGGATGGGTTTACATTTACTCTTTAATATAATATAATTTAAAGAGTAAATGTCGGAGGTGATATGTGATGGATATTTTGGAAATATATTTGAAAGAAAAAGGTTTCATTACAAATAAGGAAGCTGAAAAGCTCGGCATTAAAAGGTATAAACTTGCAGAACTTGCTCATAAAGGCAAGCTTGAACGAGTGAAAAATGGAGTCTATAAAAAAAGAGATGAATTGGATGATGAGTTCGCAATGATATCATATAATAATGAGAAGGTGGTATTCTCATTTCATACGGCATTATTCTTGTTAGGGCTTAGCGACAGGACTCCCAATTCTTTCCATATCAGTGTTCCTCAAGGATATAATGTTAATCATATAAAAAAGCGTATGGAAAATATTAAGGTACATTATGTAAAAAAAGAAATATTTGATATGGGAATTAAGGTGATTAAAACTGCGTTTGGAAACGAAGTAAAATGTTATGATATGGAAAGAAGTATTTGTGATATTGTTTCCGAAAGACACATGATCGATAAACAATTATTTGTAGATGCTATAACCGGATACTTCAAGCATAATGAGAAAAACATAAGAAATCTTATAAAATATAGTCGAATACTAGGGGTTGAGAATGAAGTAAGAAAATATATGGAGGTCTTGCAGAATGATTAGTCCGGAGAGTTTGAAAGGAAAAATAAAAAATATCGCAAAAAATAAAAATTTGAGTTCACAAGAAGTATTGCAAATGTTTTTCTTCGAAAGATTTTTAGAAAGACTATCTTGTTCAAAATATAAGTCCAATTTTGTAATAAAGGGTGGGTTATTGATATCGTCTATGATCGGCATCGATAACAGAACAACGATGGATATGGATACGACGGTGAAAGGCATCCCATTAAAAGAAGATGTTATTAAAAATATCATTTTAGAAATTATCGATATAAAAGTTGATGACGGAATACATTTTGATCTTACAGATATAACTTATATTCGAGAAGAAGACGAGTACGAAAATTTCAGAGTACATCTGATTGCAATCTTTGGGAAGATAAGAAATCCCATGAAAATTGATATTACAACAGGAGATGAAATTACACCAAAAGAAATAGAATATTCATATCCTTGTATGTTTCGCGAAGAAGGGCTCAAAATTCTGGCATACCCTATTGAAACGATACTTGCGGAGAAATACGAAAGTATCATAAAAAGAAATATATCTACAACAAGGATGAGAGATTTTTATGACTTATACACTCTGTATAACTTGAGGAAAAAGGAGATTGATTTTACTGTTCTTAGACAGGCTATTTTATCAACTGCAACAAAAAGAAAAAGTATATCATTTCTGCAAGAATCAAAGGAGATTATCAATGATATTAAAGGAGATAGCTATTTAAAAGAGTTATGGCGAGTTTATTTAATGGATAACCCGTATATAAAAGAACTTAACTTTTCAGATACTGTAGAAGTTGTTTGGATTCTATCTGAAAAAGCGGAAATTTAGGGAAGGGAAAATAAGACCCTTCCCTTTGTTATATATGATATAATATTAGTTGAAAATTGATTCAATAGACAATAACAACTGTACTTATGTGTAAAAGTGACCTTTTTGAAAAGGAGTACAAGATGGAAATGTTTACGGAACATTTTAAGCTGATCCGAGAGATCGGATTTTTGGAATGGATACAGCGTTATCCGATCAATCCCGTTACAATCGTCGGAGCGGTCATCATCATCGGCTTTGTGATTCTGATCATCAACAGCAAGACCAAAAAGCGCATTGCAGAAAGTATGCGACCGGAGAATGCATCCATTATTCTTTTGAAAAGCATCGACCCATCCGCCGGCGGTTTGGCAGACAATGTGCGTGTAGTTTCTGCCAATGGTGAAGATGCCCCTTGGTTCTTTTTCAAGACATTGCCCGCGATCTACCTACGACCCGGCGAAAATCGCTTGGAGCTGTATGCCGAATGGGCGAGAGGCGGAAGGATCGCAAAATTTTTCAAGACCGACCTGCAAGGTCTGACCTTACATATCGAACCGAATAAAGTGTATGTGCTGGAATATGATATCGAGCAAGGCATCTATCTGTTCTCGGAAGCGGAGCATCTCAAGGTGCCAAGATAAAGGATCGCCGAAACAAATGGTATCGTATAAGGAAAAAGTCCTTTGATAGTATCTTCGGGGGAAAAGATCACCGAAAAATCATCGACGAAGGAGGAACAAATGATGCGAGGATATCACCAAGATACGACCTGGCAAGAGATGCAGCGCTTTTTGCCTGCAGAAAATCGCCTCAACGAGCAAAATCTGCCTCGTGAATATTTTTTGAAACTGGGACGATTTCATCTACATATCGACCACTACGAGACAAAGGATCCGACCGCAAGGCTCATTCTTTTGCATGGCGCAGGAGGCAACGGAAGACTGTTGTCCTCGATCGCATTGCCTTTGCAAAGAGCAGGCATCGATGTGATCTGCCCCGATCTTCCGCTGTATGGACATAGCGAATATATCGGAAAGATCGTCTACGAGGATTGGATCGAATGTGGAAAAAGACTCGTGCAGCATTATCAGCGCCAAGACGATAAAGCCACCTTTTTGATGGGGCTGAGCGTCGGCGGAATGCTTGCCTGCCACATTGCAGCCGCATCACAAAATATCAGCGGAGTCATTGCGACCTGTCTGCTCGATCAGCACGAAGACGAGGTGCTGGAGCAGATCGTTTTGCATCCTTTGTTTGCGAAAATCGGAAGACCGGCGATGGCGATCTTCCACAAACCTTTTGGCAGCCTGCATTTTCCACTGAAATGGGTGTCCAAAATGAATGCGATCTCCAATCATCAGGAACTCAATCGTCTTCTGCTCAAAGACAAGACGTCATCCGGCGTATCCGTTCCGCTTGAATTTATGCACACGATGATCTCGACGAAAAACAGGATCCGGCCCGAAGAATTCTCAGTCTGTCCGATCCTGCTCGCCCATCCCGGTGCCGACCGCTGGACGGATGTTTCCCTCAGTCGAAAATTTTTTGATCGTCTGAGCTGCGAAAAAGAATTTGTGCTCCTTGAAGGCGCAGGGCATTTCCCGATCGAAGAAATCGGTGCAAAAAAACTCGAGAAAGCCTGCATCGAATTTATAAGAAAAAACAGTCCGAAGACGGACTTGTAAGCAGGCGAGAAATATGATTGTAAATCGGAAAGAGCTAAAAACAGTGATAAAAAAAGCTAATAATAGAACGCTCTGCGAGAAACATCCGAAGGGATGAAAACGATAGGATAATGATCTGTAATGGTAGCCGAGCATTTAGGGTTGTAAGATTAGGAGCGAAAAAACAATAATAAGGAATATATGATCCAAAATATTATGTGGGTTGGCATGGGGGAAAAGTAACATCGGAAAATGAATGAAAATAATCATAAGGTGTTCTATACAAAAAAGGAAGATTTTATGAAGCTGAGCTAAAGGAGGATTTATGAAACTGATCGATCTACACTGTGATACGATTTGGAATATACATAGCTGCAAACAGTCACAGGGACTTAAAAAGAACCATTTTCATGTGGATATCCAAAAACTTCAAAAAGCGGATTCCGTCGCGCAGTTTTTTGCGCTCTTTATCAATCAGGGCGAAGTGATGGAGAAGAAGATCACGCCTTGGAGCGATTTTTTGGACAAACATCAGGTACTGATGGATCAGCTTGCACTCAACAGCGATGAGATCGCTCTTGCTAAAAATGGCAAAGATCTGGACAGCAATCGGGCAAGCGGCAAGATCTCCGCTTTTATGACCATCGAAGAAGGCGGAGTCCTCGAAGGACAGATGCATCGACTGGAAGAAGCATATGCGATGGGCGTTCGTCTGATCACATTGACCTGGAATTATATCAACTCCATCGGTTTTCCAAACAATCTCTGCATCACTGACTACCCCAATCAGCGACTGACTGCATTTGGAGTCGAAGTGGTCGAGCGGATGAATGAACTGGGGATGATCGTCGATGTATCTCATTTGTCCGATCAGGGATTTTATCATGTGCACGAGATCAGCAAAAAGCCATATATTGCATCCCATTCCTGTGCGAGAGTTTTGCAGAACCATCCGAGAAACTTGACGGATGATATGCTTCAAGTGCTTGGAAACGACGGAGGCATCGTCGGGCTTAACTTCTTGCCGATCTTCTTAGATCCGCAGGCGGTATCTTCGCCCGAAAAAATGGTCGATCATATCCTACATATCGAAAACAAAGCAGGCATCGACGCTGTGGCGATCGGAACCGACTTTGACGGTATTGACGGCTACTTAGAAATCGAAAATATCTCACAGATGGACAAATTGCTGTCCGCACTCAAAAAGGCAGGCTACTCCGACGATAGGATCGAGAAGATCTGGTACCACAATGCAAGACGGATCATCGATGAAGTGATGCGCTAAATACGATTATAAAAATTTTTCTGCGGGATCCAAAACCACCTTACAAAAATTTGAGTCTAAGAGAGTTCTTGAGGTGAGATGATGGAGTTTATTTTGAACGAGGGATTTGAAAAGAACGGAAAGCTCTTGGAAGCAATGCAACAAAATATTCGGAAATGCCTTGTTGCATCACCTGGCAAAAAATCAAACTTCGTGTTGGAGGTTTGTTGGTGATGGGGGAGAAGACATTTCGGCTGTAGAGCGTGACAAATGAGAAGATATAAAAACGCTGTGGAAGAAATTTTGTTTGATGAATGGAGAACGGTTATGAAAAAATGGATCTGCACGCTCCTTGCGATCATGCTTTTGCTCACATCCTGCAATTCGACAAATGATCCAAAAACACAAGAACCCGAGCAGGAGACCAAGATCTTTCTCTATGGAGAACATCATGGCGATAAGCGGATCCTAGAGATGGAAGCAAAGATCTGGAAAGAACATTACGATTCGGGAATGCGCCACCTTTTTGTCGAGATGCCGTACTTTTCCGCCGAGTTTTTGAATCTCTGGATGCAGGAAAAAGACGACAAGATACTCGAAGAACTCTATGCAGAACTGGAAGGCACTCAGGTACATGTTCCCGAGTTTTTGGGATTTTATCGACGGATCAAAAAAGAATGCCCCGAGACCATTTTTCACGGAACAGATGTCGGGCATCAGGTGACGACCGGGAATCGATACCTTGCCTATCTTGAACAAAACGGGCAACAAAGCTCCGAACGATATCGACTGACGCAAGAGAATATCGAGCAGGGTGTCACTTTCTACGAAAAAGAAGATCATGCCTACCGAGAAAAAAAGATGACCGAGAATTTTATTAGGGCTTTTGATGCTCTCGATGGCGAAAAGATCATGGGAATCTATGGCTCGCTTCATGTGGACCCGAAGGGGAAGGATCCGAAAGGCTCCGTTTCGTCGATGGCAAGTAGGCTAAAAAAACATTATGGTGACATCATCTCCTGTGAAGACCTTGCGCTTTCATTGCCGGATGTAGAACCTCAGCGAGTCGATACGATCGAAGTCAACGGAAAAGCCTATCAGGCATCCTATTTCGGCAGCTACAAACTGTCCGTCTATGACTATGTATCTCGAGAGTTTTGGCGCTTGGAAGACGCTTACGACGATTTCAAAGATAAACCGACGACCCGGGATGTGCTCCCATACGATAACTATCCGATGAGGATCGAAGAAGGACAGGTTTTTGTGATCGACTACACCAAAAAAGACGGCACGATCGAAAGGATGTACTATCGCTCCGACGGCGATGAATGGCAGGGACGACCGACTACAGTACAGATCGTAGTGGAATAAGATCGGATAAAGAGATAAACTTGTTTTGTTGGGATGGGTGTTTTTTGATATGGAAAATGAACAAGGTTTTTCAATAGGAGATGAAGATGAGAGAAGAAAAAAATACAAAAAGCATTTCCGGGATTTCTAAAAAAGCTTTAAAGCCAAATATTCCAAGAGAAACAAAAGGAAAGAATTCTGTTTCAAATACAGAAGTGATTTTGGATGAAGCTGAGGATAAGAAAGGAATAGGAAAATTTATTCATGACTATCAAACACTGATCGTATTTGCTTTATCCATTATTGCGACTGTATTAATAACATTCTTTGATTTAACCAGATACTATTATAATGTAGGTAAGTTCACTCATTGGGGTATATCGGCAAAAAATATCAGGATATTTGAGAATAACAGAGAATCATTCTTTCTTGTGCTGACACTATTTATCACTGTAGGACTTATTTTCGTATTTTTTTATAACTGGGAGAAAGAAGAGAGGAAGGATAATAGTAACAGTTGTGCATCTTATGATAAGAAAATGTATTTTCGTATTTTTTTGGCGCCAATATTCAGTTGTCTGTGTATTTTGCCCATAATATTAGTGTGGTTTATAGATACCCTAGGAGATGCATTACCTTCGTTTATTCTTGGCGAATTTATTTTTTTCATATTCCTCTTTATTGCTTGCTCTGTGATTGTTGAGAATAATTCTAATGGGGGAAAAAAATTTTTCTTCTTTGGGGTTTTGATTTTGTCTAGTCTAATTGTTTTTGTAATAAAAGGAGGGTATGAAAAACTTGAAATCTGGCAAAAGACTCTAAAAATCATCTCAAATCTAACAATATTTTTATTTGTTTCTACACTATTGATCAGTCTTATAAGTTTTTTTATCTTTAGAGATAATGAAGTGAAAAGAATTAAATTTGTAAAAAAATATAAAAAATGGGGTTACAAGAAGAAAGTTGTGATTTTCTCTTTTTTATTTTCTGTTTTGACTATGATAGCAAATAGTTGCGCAATTTTTGCTTTTAGTTCTTTTTTGTTGTGGAAGAAAGCTGATACAAATGGAGTCAAAGAGACATTTAATCTGCTGATAAAAGTATTTATTGACTCTATAATTGAAGATATCTTTTTTATGCATGGTATGCTTGTGCTCGTAATTATTGTGATATTCTTATTTTTTGGCGAAGGGATAAGATGGATGATTCAGGCATTTTTCCGATTGTTTTCAGTTCGTATTGAGGAGCTTATACCAAAAATTCAAAAACAAGAAAAATGGGGGAGTGTTTTTGCGGTAGTTGTGATTATAGGTTTTGTTTTACTCATACCATATTTCTTCGGATATACCGGTGATATAAACAAAACAGATTTCCTTGTCATCAAAAATCTTTCTCAATCCGTAGACTCTCCCGCACCGAATTGGATCGTTCTGCATGAGGATAAAGATTCCTATTTTGTGGCAGAATATGATGACTATATTAAGAAAGATACTAGTTCAAATAAGAGTAAGCAGAAAGAGGAGGACAAACATATAGTGGATATTTATAATGAAGTGCAAACCGTCATTAAAAAAGAAGGTGTTACGGTTTATAAGAAGACTTTTAGTGAAGTAAATCTAAAGAAAGGCACGAAGCCGAAGGAGATGGACTCAGATAGTGCATCTTCGTAGATCTTATAAACCTGCAAGACAAAGGCTGTTGCAAATTGTGATTTGTAGCAGCTTTTTTGATGGAGAGGTGTTTTTGGAGCAATGAGTTTTTTTCTTCTTGTTAATTTTGTTCTATCGTGTTATGGCAAAGGTGATTAGTTCTGATTTGCAGAACTAATATCACTGTGTTTTAGAGGTGGAGGTGTAAACATGATCGTGATGAATATAGAATTAGATAACTTGATGGGTTTTGACGACTTTAGAATGAACTTCTCGTATCCTAAGAAAATTGTTAACTCATCAATACCCAATGAATTTTTGATCACAAAACCAAATTTTAGATATAAAAAGATAAATATTTTGATGGGAGCAAATGCTTCGGGAAAAACTTCTGTTGGAAAAGCCTTGATGAAAATTTTTAATTTTATTGAAGACGGATCTTCATCAATAGTAAAAGATCTGGTAAGAGACAAAACTAAAGATGCTCGATTTTTAGTGGATTTTTTGATCAATGAAGAGAAAATATATCGAGTGGATTGCGATGTAATCGCCGGCAAAGATAAAAAAGAGAAGTCGTTGGAAACGAGGGATGGAATTGAACTAAAAACATATTCCGCCAAAATACTAAAAAAAGATTCTTACGAAACTTGTCTAAAAAAATTAGAGGAAATCTTACCGGAGGAGACGGATCACTACAAAAAGTTAAAAGAAATTCCTTCTTTCGGGTGGTTGTTTACATTTCCGGATGACGATGCAAAAAGAACCTTACTAGGTGATGATAATTTCTCAAATATACAGATTTTTGAACGCTTGATGCAAACATTAGATCCATGCATCAAAAGGGTAGAAAAAAGTGAAGAAGTCGAAAATACCTATATCATCCGTGGGGAGAATGGGGATATTTTGATTCAGAACGGAGAGGTCGTGGATAAAAATATCCTGTCCAGCGGGACAAGGATGGGAATTGATATCGCTTATGTTCTAGACTCTTTATGCAAGAATAAACACGGATTTTATTATTGTGACGAAAAATTTTCTTTTATCCAAAGTGATGTGGAACGTGCGATTTTAAGCTTGATGATCAGCATGATAAAACCTAACGCACAACTATTTTTTACATCTCACAATCTGGATCTTTTGGATCTGGGACTTCCGGTACACTCTTTTGTATTTCTTAGAAAAAATACCAAGATAGAAGTTGTTTGTCCTGAAGCGAAGATCCGAAAAAATGATGTGTCCCTTCGTAACGCAGTAGAAAACGATGTGTTCAATATTTCTCCTGATTTGAGTAAGATATTTGAGATAAAACACATCTCCTGGGGAATTTATCAAGAATTTAAGAATGAAGCAGAAGCGATAAAAGAAAAAGGCAAAAAATAAAAGACTAGCATATCTGAATAATCAGCCAAACACTGGAATGAA
>JAUNKR010000052.1 GCA_030532705.1 Peptostreptococcaceae bacterium | reverse complement strand
TCCTATTAAAGAACTACAGATATTAAAGAAATAAAGAAGATCCTAGTGCTCACCGGTACCAGGATCTTTTGTGTTAAAAAATTTCTTTTCCTTTCGGGAAAAGACCGTACAGTCCACCCGTGTGGATAAACAGGATATTTTGGTAGCTTCCGAAATCTGCGATCGGATCGATCTCTCCCGCGTTGGCAAGACGGATCTTATCGATCAGCCCTTTGAGCGCTTTTCCCGTATAGACCGGATCGACAAAGATCCCTTCTTTGCGTGCGATCTCTTTTAGAAATTCAAAATCATCCGGCTCGTTGAGCGCATAGCCCCTCCCGCGATATTCGTCGATGATCTGAAGATCCTTCTCGGCGATCCCGAGGCTCTGCGGAGTATGGACCTTGCCGCCTTGGGAAAGATATTTGCAACAGTCGATGATGTTTTGGTAGGATCTTTGCTGAAAAGCCTCTCTCGTGTCGCTGATGCTGAAACCGAGAATGTCGTAGCCGCCGTTATAGATGGCATTACCGACAACCAGTCCTGCGTAAGTACCGGTCGAGCCCACCGTATCGACCACCGCATCAAAATGGATGCCCATCGCCTTCTCCTGAGCGATGATCTCACGGATCGCTTCGATATAGCCGAACATCCCGATCGCATTGGATGCGCCTGTCGGGATGATGTAGGCTTTTTCGCCTTTTTGGGCATATTCTTCTTTGATCCCCTCCATGATGGATAGCACCTCCGCATATCGCTCCGGCTCGATCAATCGAATATCGGCTCCGAGAATGAGGTCGAGCAGATAATTGCCGTTTGGCGGTTCTTTTTCACCATCCACCAATACGAGTACGGACTTCATGCCCAATTTGTTTGCAACGACGGCAGTCGCTCGGGCATGGTTGGATTGGAGCGCTCCACAGGTGATCAGTACCGTAGCGCCTTCCCGCTGCGCTTCGGCGACCGAGTATTCCAATTTGCGCACCTTGTTGCCCGACACCTCGATACCGGTCTGGTCATCGCGTTTGAGATAGATATTTTTGCCGAGCTCCTTCGACAGTCGCTCCAGTTTTTCGATCCTTGTCGGCAGATTTGCCAGGGATATTTTTTGTGGGATATGATACATATGACCTCCGATCTGTAAATTACATCTTTTCCAGCTTTGAGAAGATCCCGTTACTTGTTGCCTCTTCCTTGAGCGTCAAACGAGGGCGAAGCGCATCCAAAAAAGCCTGACGTTCGCTCGAAGACGAAAAGGCGGATGCCGGGATGATCAGTGCAGAGACTGCACTGTTGTAAAGATAGATCGACCCTTTGTGCTCATACATCTGAGAGATCGACGAATAAGTATTCAGCGATTCCTGCGCATCTCCCTTGACCATGATCCCGTCGTCACGAAGCTCGAGCGTTTTTGGACCAAAAAAAGTATTGGGCTTCTCCTGAAGCATTTTTTTGATCTGTTTTAAGTAAAGTTTTTGCAGTCTTGACGGAAAGAAGAAAAACCACAAGATCCCCATGATGCCGAGTCCGCCCATCAGATAGGGAAAAGGAACTCGGCCAAAATCTTTTGCGACAAAAGGCATCATAAAGCAGATCAAGGTACCGGCGATCCGAGATTTATTGAGCGATCTGCGCATCGTCGGCGAAGTCTCATAATAATGCATATTAAAGTCAATATAATCCTGTTCCGTAAAATCAAAAGCTATCTTCATAAAATCTCCTTTAAGCAGTTTTTTGCCGGTGGATATCAAGTTTCCTTTCGGCAAGGGCTTCGGGTCGGTATTTATCGATCCGATCTTGCAATGGATCCTAAGACATATGGATCCGAGCGCGTCATCCGGACGAGATCCAAAAGATCCGATCTTTATATCAGACTATCATATTATCACGCTTTTCTCAATATCGATTTTGTAAAATCAGATGGAAGATCTACCTGCGATCGATGATCATGGACTTTGTGGAGGGGATGCGGTCTGTTTTCGCGAAATAAGGCGAACATAGTATCTATTTGTAATTTGATACAAAGTTCTTGTGAAACACACTATTGTAAGATGTAAATAAATCGATATATAATAAAGGAAAAGGTTTATGAATTGAGAATGAGTCCTGCTAAATGAGGTCCGATATCAAAATCGACGAGCGACCGGATCGCAATGATCCGAAGGAATGGAAGCAACAAGGGATCTTATGGGCAGTTTGGGGGAGCTATGGATAAGAACAAATACATTAAAATGAATAGTAACGAAATGTATAATCATCTGATCACCGACGTGCTGGAGAACTCTTCGGAGGGCAAGCTCCTGATCGAAGAACTGGCACAGTCGGATCGATATGTTCAAGATTATGAATTTCGTGCCTTGGTAGAGACCGTGCGTGGATTGACTTACCTGATGGATGGAGAAGTCGATCGGACGATCTCTTTTTGTAGTGACCTTCTGGAGCGTGCCACAGCGCTTGAGCTTTGGCAGATCGTTGCGACAAACTGGAGTTTTTTGGGCAATGCCTATCTGATGCTTGGCGTTTTGGAAAAGGCGTTGGAATGCTATCGCTATGTGGTCCGGGTCGAAGAGGAGCATGACCTTTATATGATGACATCGGTCGCATATAACAATATTGCGCTGATGTATATCAATCTGGGGGAATATGAAAAGACCCACGAATATTTTGAGCTGGCACGCAAGGCATTGGATCGCATGGGGGAAGAGCATCCGAGATACTATACCAAGCTGATCTCCTATCTGAGCTATATCGTGATCTTGCTTGCGGAGACGGGACGAGTGCAGGAGGGCGAAGAGGCTTTGGAGCGCCTTCGCTCGATCAAGGATAAGACGGATTCGAATTTGATCCTGTATTCATATCATGTGGCGGAGATGTATCATGCTTTCCACACCAAAGATTTTGAAACGGCAAGAAAAGAATATCTTTTGGCAAAAGAACTGGTTTTCGACGACCCGTCGGGGAAATATATCGAACTGCTGATCAGTTTTATCGAGATGTGCAAAGACTTTGAGCTGGAGGATCATTATTATAGAGAGGATCTGATCGGGATAGAGGATCCGGATGTTCTGGGACGAAGTTCTTCCAAAGTCAAGATCTACAAAGAATTGCTGTTGTTCTATCAAAGGATAGGCGATGTGAAGAGCATCCAAAGAGTGACGGACAGCTATATCGAACTTTTGCAAAAAGACTACAAAGCGGTCGAAGCGGGACGGGTGGAGTCGCTGAAGGTGGTCAGCAATCTTTTGCACGAAAGCGACGAAAAAGCGAAAGCGGAATCAAAAAACCGAGAGCTCAAACTGATCGCGGATGAGGCGATCCGACATAAGGAAGCGCTTCAGGATGCGTATAAAAGGATCGAGATGATCAACGATCTGGGCAAAAAGATCACTTCTTCGCTGAAATTGTCCGAAGTGATCGAGCAGATCTACAAAAATCTGAAAGAAAATGTACCGCTTACCACCTTTATTTTGCTGGTCAAGGAGGAGGATCAGCGTCTGCGATCGATCGCCTTTTATCAAGAAGGCAAACTTCAGCCGGAGTTTTTTGTGGAGCCGGATAATTCGGAGAGTATGTTTGCGCTCTGCTATAATAGCGGGCAGGTGATCTTTTCAAATGACGTGTTCAATGAGGAAAAATTCAATATGCGAAATCTCGTGCGCTTGAAGCAGGGGCTAAAAACGCGATCGTTGATCTTTATGCCGTTGCGTGTCGGCGATCAGGTGATCGGGGTATGCTCTATTCAAAGTGAGCAGGTCGAGGCATATCAAAAGGAACATATCGACTTTTTGAAAGGACTGTTGCCTTATCTGTCGATCGCGCTGAACAATGCGATCCGTTCTCGTGCACTAAAGCGAGAGATTCGTTCGCATTTGGAGACGCAGGAGGAACTTGAGATCGCTAATTACCAGCTCAGCAAGATGTATTCGATGGATGGATTGACCCAGATCAGCAACCGAAGAGATTTTGAGTTTCGTGTCTTAGATCTTTTGATCGAGTCTACCCGTCAGAATTTATCAGTCAGCATCTATATGATCGATATTGATAATTTCAAGCTATACAATGATACCTATGGGCATCTCGAAGGGGATGAGGTCCTCAAAAAAGTGGCACAGGTCATCCGTAAAAATTTTGATCGTGTCAAAGGGTTGTCGGCTCGTTTTGGGGGCGAAGAATTTATCGGAGCATCGATCGGGCTGGATCTTGAGCAGAGCATGGAACTGGCAGATCGTATTCGACGCGATGTGTACGATATGGAAATCGAAAATCGCTTAGCACCGCTCGGGCAGGTCAGTGTCAGCGTAGGGCTTGCGCATGAGATCGGCTGCGATATAAAGCATAAATCCAAGATCATGCGTCAGGCAGATGATGCGCTCTATGAGGCGAAGAACACCGGGAAGAATAAGGTCGTGACCAAACAGATGGATCCTGATGCGTAATAGAAGATCGGAAAATGTTGAATCGATATTCAGATCGTCTAAAGAGATTTTGTTTTCAAAGTGAATTCATTGAATAATAAAAAGTTGTGTAATGGTGTACGCTATTGTATAATATTGTATGACTGAGCGAATGATAAGGACGCAGAGTTTTCTTAAATGGTAAAACTTTTGATAAAAGGTGAATTATGAATAAAGAGAAGTATCTTTTGATGAATGCCCAGCAGCTTCGTAAGCATCTGATCGCTGATATTATGGAGGATCCCGTAAATTGCAAAGATTTGGTGGATGCACTCGAAGCAAGCGAGCGTTATCAAACAGATTATGAGTTTCGGGCATTTGTCGAAACAGCAAGGGTATTGATCTTTTCAATGCATGGAGAATTCAAAGAGGTCATTTCGATCTCCACGGAATTGGTCGAGCGTGTCCAGATACTCGGGCTGTGGGAGCTTGTTTCAATGAACTGGAATTTTTTGGGAAGTGCTTACTTTCAGATTCGGGTATTGGAGAGAGCTTTTGAATGTTTTCATCATGTGATACGAAATGAAGATGAACATCAGATGGACTTGATGCGGCACATTGCCTACAATAATATTGCATTGATTTATTTTGTGCTGAAAGACTATGAAAAAACTTTCGAATATTTTTATTTGGCATTAAATGCGCTGGAAAAACAGGATAAAACGCATCCGCGTTACGAGTCGCAGAGGATGCTCAACCTAAGTTATCTGATCCTTGCACTCTACGAGATGGGCAGAAGCGATGAAGCGGGGCCGCTCTTTGACAGGCTGAAGCAGATCGATGAGGATCGGGTGAGCCCGGAAGCACTCTTTATCTATCGAAATGCGCAGATGTGTATCTTCTTCTCCCAAAAAGAATATGATAAAGCGAAGAAGCTGTATCAAGAGACAAAAAATCTTTTTTTAGATAAAAACAAATCGGTACAACTGCATTTTTTGAACGACTATATCAAATTGTGTCGTGCTGCCGAGTTGCCATATTCGTGGTATGAGGTGGAGCTGACCTCTGTCGAACGGATGGACGCAGAGGCACGCACCGATGTCTATGCGGGACTCTACCGAATTCTTCGACAATACTATAAGGAGATCGGCAACCGAGAGAAAATGCAGGAGGCGACCAAAAAATATATCACGCTTTTGGAAGGAAACAGCGAGGAGCTCCGAAAAAAACAACTGGATTCTTTGAGCATCGTGAACAATCTGATCCAGGCGAGCGAGGATCTGGATCGGATCGAATCCAAGAATACGGAACTTCAGCTGATCGCGGAGGAAGCGATCCGGCATAAACAGGCATTGCAGGATACTTATCATCGGATCGAGATGATCAACGGCTTGGGTCGAAAGATCACCTCCTCTTTGGATCTTGCGGAGGTCGTCGATACGATCTATAAGGATCTGAGCGAGAACATCCCGCTTCACAGCTTTATTCTCGTGGTGGCGGAGCCGGAGCAACATCGATTGCGCTCGCTCGCTTTCTATATCGACGGGGAACTGATGCCGGAGGTCTGTATCGATATCGATAATATGAACAGTATTCTCGTTCAATGTTATCGAAGCAAACGACCGATCTTCTCCGAGCATGTCGATCTGGATCAGCGTTTTAATACCTTGGATCCTATCCGCGTGGGTGCGCCTTCGGGGATCGAGTCAAAATCCGTGATCTATATGCCGCTTCAAGTAGGCAATGAGACGATCGGTGCCTTCTCGATCCAAAATCAAGAGGAGGGAGTCTATACCTCCAAGCATATCGAATTTTTGGAAGAGATCCAGCCCTATTTGTCGATCGCGCTCAATAATGCGGTGCGTTCGTGGACGCTGGAGCATGAGATCGAGCTGCACCAAAAAACGCAGGAGGCATTGAAAAGAGCGAATGAAAAGCTCAGCCGACTGTCTTCCTTGGACGGATTGACCCAGATCAGCAACCGACGGGACTTTGAGCATCGGATGATGGAGCTGCTGCGCATCTCGCAAGAGAAAAAACTGCCGATCGCCGTGTATATGATCGACATCGACAACTTTAAGATCTATAACGACACCTATGGGCATCTGGAAGGCGACGAGGTGCTTAAAAAAGTGGCGCAGATCGTCCGGGCGAAGCTCGATCAGGTCGGAGGACTTTCGGCACGATTTGGCGGCGAAGAATTTATCGGAGCGTCGATCGGATCGGATGCGGAGCAAAGCATCGCTTTAGCGGAGGAGATCCGCCGGGAGATCTTTGACCTTGCGATCGAAAACCGCTTAGCGCCTTCACGTCAGATCAGCGTCAGTATCGGAGTTGCCGTCTCATACGGCTTGGATCTGTCCCAAAAGTCCATCCTGGTGCGCTGGGCGGATGTCTCGCTCTATCAGGCGAAACATTCCGGCAAAAACAAGGTCGTGCTCAAAGAGATGACCTACAATGGCGAGTCTTTTGAAGAAATAGAGAGAAAGTGATCGATCTTTGATCCATCTCGATCCCGATCGAAATAGGTCGGGATTTTTTGTGATATAATGAGAGCATAAGTTCAACATCCGAAGAGACAGGAGATAAATATGAAAAAAATGTGCAGCGAATATCTGTGCACCTCCAAGATTGCGCTATTTTGCGAACTGGACGAGTCCGAACAGCAAAAGATCGCCACATCGGCAGAGCATTTTGAAAAAGAGCCGATGCAGGTCGTCGTGCGTGAAAATGAGCGTGCGGACTATATTTTGATCATTCGCGAGGGAAAGGTCAAGCTCAACACCTTCGATATGGAAGGCAAAGAATACATCCTCAACGTCAAGGTCAATTCGCATATCATCGGCGAGGAATATCTGCTCAAAAATACCGTCTTCGACTACAATGTTGAGACCATCGAACATACCAAGTTCTGCAAGATCTCGACCGATATCCTGTTTGAAAAAGCGATGGAAAATCCGCTCTTCGCCAAAAAAATGATCCTGAGCCTTTCCAAAGAGCTTCAAGAGGCGAACAATAAGATCCGGCTGATGATGGAGTCGGATGCGCTGCGAAGGATCTGCGGATTTTTGCTCTACCAAAGCCGACTGATCGCGCGCGAAGAGATCGCGCTCAGCTTGGATGATATCTCCGCGATCATCAATCTTCGGAAAGAGACCGTAAGCCGAAAATGCAAGCAGCTCGAACAAAGAGGCATCATTCAGCGGGCAGGGCACAAAAAGATCAGGATCTGCCGGCGGGATGAACTTGAAAAAATATTTTATGAAATTTGATTTGAATCAATGTTTGAAAGAATATTTTCTTCTATAATGAGCTTACAATGAATAAAGATCAAGGATATGATCGGTGAGAAGGAGGCGCTTATGAAAAAGCATGTCAAATCAAATGTGTACTGGATCGGATTTATCGATTGGGAATTGGAACAATTCCACGGAGATGATTATTCCGTGTTCAACGGTTCCAGCCAAAATGCGTATCTGATCCAAGAGGAGAAGACCGTATTGATCGACACCGTATGGAAACCGCATGATGAACATTTTGTAGAAAACCTCAAAAAAGAGATCGACTTGAACAAGATCGACTATATCATCGTCAACCACGGAGAGATCGACCATTCGGGCGCATTGCCGTCTTTGATGCGCGAGATCCCGAATACACCGATCTATTGCACGCAGAATGCGGTCAAAAGTTTGAAAGGACAGTATCATCAGGATTGGAATTTCCAAGTGGTCAAGACCGGCGATTCGCTGGACATCGGGAACGGAAAGCAGCTCGTGTTCGTCGAAATGAAGATGCTTCATTGGCCGGATTCGATGGCGACCTATATGACCGGAGACAATATCTTGTTCTCCAACGATGCGTTCGGACAACATTTTGCGGCACAGGAGCTTTTTAACGACAAGGCGGATCAATGTATTTTGGAAAAAGAAGCGATGAAATACTATGCCAACATCCTCAATCCGTTTTCGCCATTGGTCAAAAAGAAATTGGAAGAGATCGTCGGGCTGAATTTGCCGATCGATATCATTGCACCGTCTCATGGAGTGATCTGGCGAGACGATCCGATGCAGATCGTGGAAAAATACAGCAAATGGTGCGACAACTATCAGGAAGATCAGATCACGATCGTCTATGATACGATGTGGGAAGCAACTGCAGCGATGGCAAATCTGTTGGGACTGTATATCAATGAATACTCACCGGATACGGTCGTTAATATCTTCAACAGTTCAAAGCAGGATAAAAACGAGATCATTACCGAAGTTTTAAAATCCAAAGCCATCCCCGTCGGTTCGCCCACCGGGGGCAATGATATTTTATCCAGCGTGGCGGGATGGCTCCACTTCCTGAGATCCTTGGCATTTAAGAACAAAAAAGCGGCGGCTTTCGGGACTTACGGATGGTCGGGCGAGGCACCGCAAGTGATCAAAGATCATTTGATCAAAGCGGGTTTTGAGACGATCGATCCGATCGCAAAGGTCAACTGGACGGTCGAAAATCAAGATCGAGAGCAGATCCGAGTGATCGCCAAAGAATTGGTCGAAGCATGTAAAAAATAGATGAGAGAGGAAGCTTATTATGAAGAATTATTTTGAAGAAAATATCGATAAAAACCGCCTGTCCGTAATATTGGACATCAAGATGAAATACGCGGAAGGCGCGATCACATTGGAAGAAGGCAGAAAGACCTTGCGCGAAAAGCTCGGCAAGATCACACCGATGGAGATCGCGGCAACCGAGCAGGAGCTGACGAAATTCCAGAGAGATCAATGTCAAAAAGAAGATATCCAGGCGATGACGATCCTGTTTGTAGATCTGTTGGACACGGCACGTCCCGAGCTTCCGAAAGGGCATCCGATCCTCCACTATTATATGGAAAATGATGAACTTCGTCTCATATTGGAAGCGATCGAGGATCTGGTGCAGTATCCGGTCATCAAAAATCAATGGTATGAACTCTACGATCGTTTGGCACAGCTTCGGATCCATTTTTCCAGAAAACAGAACCAGCTTTATTCCGTGCTGGAGAAGAAAGGCTTTACCCGACCGACCACGACCATGTGGACTTTGGACGATTTTGTCCGCGATGAGATCAGCAGTTTGAGAGAGCTGCTTGACAAAAATGAGGACGAATTCATCAAGGAGCAGGCGACTTTGGTAGCGGATGTTCGCGACCTGATGGAAAAAGAGGAAAAGATCCTCTACCCGACTTCTTTGGCAATGATTTCCGACGAAGAATTCGAAGAGATGAAAGAGGGCGATGATGAGATCGGATTTGCCTGGATCGATGTTGCGCCGGCAGAAGTAAAAACATCTGCACTGCAAGCAGCTTCGGACAGCGGATTTATGAAAGACCTCGGCGCGCTCCTCGCAAAATACAATATGGCAAATGATCATCAGGAGCTCGATGTAAAAACAGGAAAATTGAGTTTGGACCAGATCAATCTGATCTATCAGCATATGCCGGTCGATTTCTCCTATGTCGATGAAAATGAGATCGTAAAATTCTACACCGACACCAAGCATCGAATTTTCCCACGCAGCAAAAATGTCATCGGCAGAGATGTCAAAAACTGCCATCCGAGAAACAGTGTGCACATCGTGGAGGAGATCGTCGAAAAATTCCGAAGCGGAGAACAGTCCGAAGCGGAGTTTTGGATCAACAAACCGGGACTGTTCATCTATATCAAATATGTTGCGGTCAGAGATCAGGACGGAAAATTCCGCGGCGTGCTTGAAATGATGCAGGACTGCACACATATCCGATCGCTCGAAGGTTCGCAGACCCTTCTCAACTGGTCGAATGAGCGATCCTCTGAGGCGGAAGTCGAGCAAGAGTCGATGAACGAAACCAAAACAGAAGAAAATGCGGTCGGAACGATCACGGCGGAAGAGCTCAATGAGAACACGAGGCTGGAAGATCTGCTCAAGGCTTATCCGGAGCTTAAGCAGGAGCTGCCGAAGATCAATCCGGCATTCAGCAGGCTCAACACTCCGCTTGCCAGAGTGCTGATCCCGAAGGCGACCGTGAAGATCATGTCCGAAAAATCCGGGATGCCGCTGGACGAATTGCTCCAAAAACTCAAAAACTATATTGGAGAGAGGAAGGCGTAATGATACAGAAAACGATGAAGATCGAGCAGGCGGTCAAGGCGAGACCTCATATCGTCGAACTGCTCAGCGCTAATAATATCGATTTTTGCTGCGGCGGCTGGCAGATCTTGGAAGATGCCGTTCGCAAGCAGGGGTTGGATGTCGATGAATTTGTCGATCAGCTTAATCGATACGAGCCGATCGGCGAGGTGAATGACTGGCGACAGGCGCTTCAGCTCGATAAAAAAGCACTCGTTCACTACATCGTGAACAATCATCACCGAAAAGAAGAACAGCTTGTCGAAGAGGTGGACAAATTGCTCGCAAAGATCCTCTATGTTCACTATGCACAGCATGCGGAGGAGCTGACGGCGATCTATCAGACCTTTATGGCACTGAAACAGGATCTGATGCCTCACTTTGCGGACGAAGAGAAGATCGTATTTCCCGAAGCGCTCCAACAAGACGAGACGGACTGGAGCAAGCTGCGGGATGATCACGATCAGGTCGGAGAACTTTTGCGTAAACTACAGCTCTTGACAAATGATTTTACAGCGCCTGAGGGAGCATGCGCGACCTATCGCCTCGCATTCCAAAAACTTCACGAGCTGGTCGATGATATCCATCTGCATGTATTTTTGGAAAACTCCGTGCTTTTTGAACAATAAATTTTAGAGGAAATACGAATGTTAGGTGAAAAATCTGTATCAATCCAAGGACAAAATAAAGCATGGATTCATTGTAGATTCTTTGTATAGCTAAGTGTAAGAGAATAAATAGCAAACCTCCGCTTCGATCTTAAAAAGAGCGAAGCGGAGGTTTTGTATTTAGTGTCTGCTCATTAACCGCGACTCAAAACAAACTCATTTTTAAGCCTCC
>JAUNKR010000051.1 GCA_030532705.1 Peptostreptococcaceae bacterium | reverse complement strand
TGCAACAGATTTTCAAGTTACAAAGGAATAGTTCAATTTGTTATTGCAATTTAGGTTTTCATTTCGCTTACAAAAAGAGCCTCTTTTTGTTTTTCTGTGATCGGATTCTTAAAAATAACTTTCCCCGATCCGTTAACGGTGATACATTTTTGAAGCTCCTTATCCGGAAGTTCTTCATCCGAATGATCGAGCTGCCTGTTTATAAGGCTGACAGGTAGCTCATAATCTCCCTTAAATTTATTAGTATTTAGAACTCTCAATATCCCGTTATCTTCAACATTCACATTCGCGTCCAAAGGGAAATATCCTGATTTATCAAAGAACTCTTCATTAGTTATGGTAAAATCGTTCTTGATCGTAAGAACCAATTCGTTTGCTTCAGAGAAAGAAGATCTCATTGAAACAATACTCCCTAATGGTACGCGATATAATGCTGCTCTATGTCCTCCCTCTTGTACCACTATATTTGCAGGAGTATGGATTCCCCAGGTTCTATCAAAGTTATTATTGCTATCCCATTCATCTATTGTAATAGCTCCTGATTTGACAAAGACCCCTGCATTTTCTGAACCAAATAGTTCCTTTCCTTCCATCATCAATTTACCTCTTGCGATGATTGTAAAGGAGAATTTTCTTATCATTCCATTAAATGTTTCAACCGCATTATTCGCTATCGAAAAAGTCCCCTCTTGAATAACTATTTCAATTCTTTTTGCTTGATAAATCGCTTCCATATCTTCTAAAGTGATCATATAATCACGTTTGATTGTAACATTTACTAATTCGTCTTCCAATACCTTTTCGTCTAAAATTGTTGCAATAGACTCTGTTTCATTATTAATCTCTATAAACCGATCTCCAATCGGCGGCATTACAATCTCATCCGCCATTGCAGATATCGGCATCATCCCGATGACCATACATATCGTTAACATCATCGCCAACAGTTTTTTCTTCATAAAGACCTCCCTAAATCTTTTATAATATTTTGCTTATCCCAGATCAATATATCACAAATCGCTTTCCTCTTCAAGCCAGTTTTAATATTATATTGCAAGCAATATAATAATTTTATTCTTCGTTTAATTTTGAAATCGATCTTGGCATAGCGCGTACATATAATTGAGCGGGCCTCTGCCTTTGCCTATGTCGAGTCCGTCCCTTATCGCATCGGCAACATAGTTCTTCGCTGATCGAACGGCATCTTCAAGGCTTTTCCCGATAGCCAGCTCACTCGCAATAGCGGAGGATAGGGTACAGCCTGTCCCATGCGTATTGGGGTTTGAGATATTCTCGCCTTCAAAGCAAAGGATCGAATTCTCAGTAAACAAGATATCGGTCTTGCTGTCATCCAAGTGGCCGCCTTTGACCAACACATCGACCCCCAGCTTTGTGCGGATGCTCTGTCCCGCCTTTTTCATCTCATCGAGCGTATGGATCTTCATCCCCGACAATATCTCGGCTTCGAATACATTGGGCGTGATCAGAAGGGCAAGCGGCATCAACTCTTTTGTCAGGACCTCGATCGCTTCATCGGCAATCAGTTTGGAGCCTGAGGTCGAGACCATTACCGGATCGAGAACGATATTCTTTGCCTGATACTGTTTCAATTTTTGTGTGATCGTGCGGATCGTATCGATATTGGAGACCATCCCGATCTTGACCGCATCGGGAAAAATATCGGTGAATACCGCATCCAGCTGCGCAGAGATCATCTCGATCGGGACATCGTGGATCGCCGTGACACCCATCGTGTTTTGGGCGGTGAGGGCGGTGATCACGCTCATCCCGAATACTTTATGCATCGTCATCGTTTTGAGATCCGCTTGGATCCCTGCGCCCCCCGAACAATCAGATCCGGCGATCGTAAGAACTTTTTTCATCATTTTATTGCCGATGGCCTCATTGTGCGCCATCCTTTCCTTTCTTTTATTTTATGTACGAGAGAACTGCTCCGTCACGTTTTATGTTAGAGCCTGATAAACCATAGATGAGATCATGGTCGTTCCGTTCCGATCGAGCGGTGTGTCACCGTCCCCACAAGGCCGGAAGCAAAGAATGGTCATTCAAAATACAAATCGTTGAGAGCGATCTTTTCGAATAGGTTTTATATTACGGCTCTTGATAATAGGAATTAGCATCGGAAAGATCTTCCCGAGAGGATGTTTTTGTTTGGGATCATTTTCTTTTTTACAAATCGAGCCGCTCACCCGAGGGCAAGCAGCTCTTTTTCTTTTCCTATTCAAAATTCAATGCGAAGGTCGAGAATGTCAAAGGATGTCGCTTCGCTATTTCTCCTTCGACATTGATCTGATCCGGATCTCTTGGGCCGGCTCGCAAAGAATTTTCCGATCCGATCAGCTACCGGTCCGTCGTCGCCAGGGTGCCGAAGTTATTCTGCCAGCTTGATCTTTTCACCGCTTAGTATTCGATTGGTCGTTCTCATGGCACACATTTTTCCGCACATCGTACAGCTGTCGCGCTCAGTCGGCGGTTTGGATTCAAAATATGCTCTCGCTTTTTTCGGATCCAATGCGTAGGAGAACATTTCTTCCCAATCGATCCTTCTTCTCGCATCGCTCATCTTGTTGTCGATGTCTCTTGCGCCTTCCAAACCTTTTGCGATATCGCCCGCATGTGCTGCGATCTTGCATGCGATGATCCCGTCACGAACGTCTTGAAGATCCGGAAGTCTCAAGTGCTCTGCCGGCGTCACATAGCAAAGGAAGTCCGCTCCCGCACTTGCCGCTACCGCTCCACCGATCGCCGATGTGATATGGTCATAGCCCGGTGCTATATCTGTCACAAGCGGTCCGAGCACATAGAACGGTGCTTCGTGACAAAGTCTTTTCTGAAGGATCATATTTGCTGCGATCTCATTGAGTGCCATATGTCCCGGTCCTTCGATCATGACCTGCACATTTTTCTCCCAAGCACGCTTGGTCAGGATCCCAAGCTCGATCAGCTCGGAGATCTGAGCGGCATCGGTGCTGTCGTGGATACTTCCCGGACGAAGTGCGTCGCCAAGCGAGATCGTTACATCGTATTTATATAATATATCGAGCAAACGGTCATAATGCTCGTAGAAAGGATTTTCGTTGCCGGTCATCTCCATCCACGCGAAAAGAAGCGAGCCGCCTCTCGATACGATATTGGTCACACGATTGGAAGCCTTAAATCCCTCGACTGCTTTGCGGTTGATCCCCGCATGGATCGTCATAAAATCCACTCCCTGCTGTGCGTGGTACTCCACAACCTCCAAGAAGTCATCCGCCGTGATCTCTTCGAGCTCTTTTTCCAAGTAGCCTACCGCATCGTACATCGGTACGGTCCCGATCATTGCCGGTGAATAGTCGATCAGTTCCTGTCTGAATTTGTTGGTCTTTCCATAGTTGGAAAGGTCCATGATCGATTCGGCGCCCAGCTCGATCGCCGTTTTGACCTTCTCAAATTCTTCCTTGTAGTCCGGACAGTCGCCCGATACGCCAAGGTTGACATTGATCTTTGTCTTAAGACCTTTGCCGATCCCTTCCGGGCTGAGTGATTTGTGATTGACATTTGCCGGGATGGCGATCTTGCCTTCCGCAACATATTTCATCAATCGATCGATGTCCATATTCTCTTTCTGAGCAACGATCTTCATCTGCTCTGTTACGATCCCTTTTTTTGCTGCTTCCATCTGTGTTTTGTAATTCATCTTATCGACCTCCCTCGATCATTTTTTTCTGAAAAACACCGTTTTTCTCCAATATGCCAACTGCCATGACTCCTATGATGGCACCCACCGCCGAACTCATAGAAAATGGGATCAGAAAAGTAAACATCGCTGCCTCTCTTGAGAGCAAAAAGGCTGCCACAGGATAGGCAACGATCGCACCGATCAGTCCGGTCCCGATCAACTCGCCCATAAATGCCGCCCCCAATGTTTTGAATTTCTGATACAAAAGACCTGCCAATAAAGCTCCGATCATGCTGCCCGGAAAAGCAAGCAATGATCCCGTCCCCATCGATACTCGGATCGTCGATGTAACCAATGCCATCAGTACAGCATACATCGGTCCCAAAATGACGGCAGCGATCATATTGATCATATGCTGGACCGGAAAAACCTTCGCTACTCCGATCGGGATGCTGAGCCCGGATAGCACGACACCGCTTGCAACCAGCAGTGCAGCTATCGAAAGTTTTTTTTTGTATTTGACATAAGATCCTCCTTGTCCGGAAGAGTTTTGCAGTATGTATGAGGATAAAAAAAGCGCCCAAAAAGACGGACGCTAAAATTCTGATGGTTCCCTACGTTGGCATTATCCAAATCAGGTACGGTCGAAACCTATGTTTCCTCTCAGCCTGCATCCAAGCTCCCGAATATATTTTGATTATATCGAAATCGTTACGCTTTGTCAAGGGATGGGACATCCGAAAGGCTTATTTTCAACAGAAGTTCAATATCTTGGCAGAAGCGATCGACTCGCGGAAAGATCCCTCCGTAATAACAACTCGCTTGCAGGTCCAAGGAGATTCCTTTGTCCTTGAAAATGATCGGCTTGTGAAAGACCTCCCTTCAATAGCGACTCGCTTGCAGATCGAAGGCGCTTCCCTTGCTCTTGAAAGTGATCGGTTCGCGAAAGATCTCGCATCTCAAAAAACCTTACATCGACCTTCTTTTTATGGATGGTGCAAAAAAAGACGGAAAGGAGTCCGTCTTTTTGCGAAAGGTTATGTTTTTGGCAGTTTTGTAAACAGCCACCGGCAAGCGATAGGCAACGCCTGCCATCGAAGTATTCAGCAGTTTCCTGCAAACTTCCGATATTACAAGATCTCTCTTGTCGATTCATCTTGCGGCTTATTTTTTCTCTTCGTTTGAGTTGCATCCAGCATCTTTCTTGCTGACACCTCAGCCGCAACCTGAGCTGCAGCCTCCACAGGCATTGCCGCTCTTTTTATCTTTGATCATAGAATAGATGACCCATGCAGCGATCGCCGCAAGGACCAATCCTACTATTGCTGTTCCCATTATTTTCTCATTTCTTTTGATTATTTTGATGTTTTATCGATCTTCGGCTCCGGTCTAAAGAGCAGATAAAGGATAACGATCAGGAATGCTGCCGCGATGATCGTTCCCACGCCAAATCCGCCACCTGTAAATAGCAGTCCGAGCTGATATACGATCAATGCAAGCACATAAGCCAAACCGGTCTGGAATCCTAATGCGATCATTGTCCATTTTGCATTTCCCATCTCTCGCTTGATCGCTCCGATCGCTGCAAAGCATGGAGCACAGATCAGGTTGAATACAAGGAAGGAGTATGCGCTAAGCTGTGTAAAGCTGTTTCTGAGTGTGTCCCAGATCTCCGCTCCGTCTTCTGCGACTTCTTCCAAGCCACCGTAGAGGATCCCGAAAGTTCCGACGACATTCTCTTTTGCGATCAGTCCGGTGATCGCTGCCACTGCCGCTCTCCAATCTCCCCATCCGAGCGGAGTAAAGATCGGTGCGATGATATTTCCTAAGGATGCAAGGATCGATTCCTGTGCATCGACCATTTCGAAACTCCAGCTGAAACTGCTTAGGAACCAGATCAATGCGGATGCCAGGAAGATGATCGTTCCCGCTTTTTTCACGAAGGATTTTGCACGATCCCACATGTGGATAAGCACTCCTTTAAGGCTTGGGAAGTGGTAAGGCGGAAGCTCCATAACAAATGGTGCCGGATCGCCTGCAAAAGCTTTCATTTTCTTCAGCATGATACCGGATATGATCACGGTCGCGATCCCGACTACATAAGCGGAATATCCGATCACTGCGGAGTTATCGAACAGAGCACCTGCGATCAATGCGATGATCGGCAGTTTTGCAGAACATGGAATAAAGGATGTCGTAATGATCGTGATCTTTCTGTCACGCTCGTTTTCGATCGTTCTGGATGCCATGATGCCCGGTACGGAGCAACCTGTTCCGATCAACATCGGAATGAAAGATTTTCCGGAAAGCCCGAACTTTCTAAAGATACGGTCCATAACGAAGGCAACACGCGCCATGTATCCGGAGTCTTCCAGCAGTGAAAGCATAAAGAAAAGCACCATCATCTGAGGCAAGAAACCAAGTACGGCGCCCACACCCGCGATGATACCGTCCTGGATCAGCGATGCCATCCAATCAGCGACCTGCAAGGACTCCAAAATCGCATCCACTTTTGCCGGAACGATCTCGCCGAACAATACGTCGTTCACCCAGTCCGTTCCCCATGCACCGACCGTTGCGATCGACACATAATATACGAGGAACATCACAAATGCAAAGATCGGAAGACCGAGCACTCGGTTGGTCACGATACGGTCGATCTTGTCGGATGTCGTATCTCGATGTTTGCTGACTTTTTTTACACAGTTTTCAATAACATTTGCAATAAATTCATATCTTTGGAAAGTGATGATACTCTCGATATCATCATCCATTTTTTCTTCGATCTCTTTGCGAAGCTCTTCGATCTTCGCTTGCTTCGCCGGTAGGATGGTCAGATTTTCCGTTGCTTTTTGGTCGTTTTCGAGCAACTTGATCGCATACCATCTTTTATTTTGTGCCGTAACTTGCGATTCGATCTCCTGCTCGATGCTTGCGATCGCTTCCTCGATCGGATCTTCGAAGCGTACTACATCTTGAGGCGATTGTTTTTTTGCCGCAAGCTCGATCGCTTTTTCGGCAACTTCCGTCGCACCTTTTCCTTTGAGTGCTGTCGTTTCCAAAACCGGACAGCCCAGCATTTTACTCAGTTTTTCCTTGTCGATCGTATCCCCGGATTTCTCCAAAAGGTCGGTCATATTGAGCGCCAATACGATCGGTGTTCCCATTTCTAAGAACTGGGTCGTTAAGTATAGATTTCGTTCAATATTCGTACTGTCGATTATATTGATGATCGCTTCGGGTTTTTCGTTGATGATGAAATTTCGCGCAACGACTTCTTCCAAAGTATATGGTGAAAGTGAGTAGATCCCCGGCAAGTCGACGATCGTCACCTCTTTATGTCCTTTTAATTTTCCTTCTTTTTTCTCAACGGTAACTCCGGGCCAGTTTCCAACATATTGGGAGCTTCCTGTGAGTTCGTTGAACATGGTGGTCTTTCCACTATTTGGGTTCCCTGCCAATGCAATTTTTATGCTCATTGTTATCCTCCGATGATCTCTACCTCTACCATTTCAGCATCCGCTTTTCGCAAGCTGAGTTCAAAACTTCTTACCTTCACTTCCAATGGATCGCCCAATGGAGCAACTTTACGCACAAAGATCTCGACTCCCTTTGTGATCCCCATATCCATAATACGCCTTTTGATCGCTCCTTCGCCATGGAGCTTCACTACTTTGACCGTCTTTCCCGGTTTGATATTATTTAGTGTTTCCAATCTTCTCCTCCCCTTACTATACCATTATTCTTTTTGCCATGTCCTTATCGATCGCCACGCGGGCGCCTTTGACCTCTACGATCACATTGCCGCCCAGTTCCGATACCAGACAAACTGTTTCGCCGACTACAAATCCCAGATTCCCCAGATGGCGCTGTACTTCATCTTTGCCTGTGATCTTGGTGATCGTACCGACTTCACCTATTTTTAGAAACGATAGTGGCATCATAACCTCCTCCAACTCTTGCTCACTTTGCCAAGCAAAGCTCCTTTTGAGCATTTTATAAACATTTGTTTAATCTAATAAAGGTTAGGAAATCCTAACCTTTAACTATTATATATCAGACTGCATGGACTGTCAATAGTTACGGCTTACTCGCTCACACTTTTCGCATGCCGTTTTTCAGGCAAAGTGGATAAAGTCAACGATAAATGGACCGTAAGCACTTAAAGCCCGCTTTGTCGCAAACAGATCGATGCTTCTCCAATCGAGCATCCTTTCGCAAAGGCAACTCCGATTTTTTCATCCACGATAGCGACTGCGCTCGATAAATGATATAATAAGGAGAAATCGTCAAAGGAGGATCTATGAAAGAGCTTGCGAAGGATCTTTTTTCTTATCTCGGCATTTTGGGCGGATTATTCGGCTCGGTATATTATTTTGCAAAAGCTGCTTCGGAAACCAAAAGGATGCTGGATCTATATGGGCTTGAGAATATCCCGCAAGAGATCGCGATCGGTATCATCGTGCGAAATCTTCCGATCTTAGTCGCTTTTATTTTATTCACTGCGGCTTTGTTGACGAGACTGCAAAAGAAAAAATGATGGAGTTTTCTCCAGGATCGTGAGGGGGAGGGATTTATGCATTACAAAGTATTGTTTCGTATCGAAAAATATGAGCTTTGGGATAAGCTGATCGCCAAGATCCGCAATTATATGCGCTATTGTGAAGAGATGGGCGATACAGCGGAGATCGAGGTCGTCTTTGCCGGCAATGTCGTCCGGCACTTCAAAGATCTTGACAATGAGCTCACGCAGATGGATCTTCAGATCGCACTGTGTCACAATGCCTTGAGCGGCTGGGGGATGGAAGATATCTTCCACAAAAATATCACGACCGTGCGCGCGGGCATCGGAGAGATCATCCGTCGCAAAGCGGAGGGATGGATCGAATATACGATCGAATGATCCATTCAAAAAGCACCCTCACGGGTGCTTTTGTCATCATTTTATTGATCATAATAATGTGAAATATTTTTGATCATAAGGGATCGGATCACGCGATGGTCACACAATCGCCCTTGCTGAGCGATTCGACCACATCATACATATTGCCGATCTCGCCGACCTTGAGTTCTTCCGCCAAGTTGTAGAAATTCAGGCAAGTCCCGC
This sequence comes from Peptostreptococcaceae bacterium, assembly GCA_030532705.1. Classification (GTDB taxonomy): domain Bacteria; phylum Bacillota; class Clostridia; order Peptostreptococcales; family Filifactoraceae; genus JAUNKE01. The sequence continues at coordinate 2,615 of JAUNKR010000051.1, read as the reverse complement.
AGCTGTATATCTCGGTGCCCTGCTCCTTCAGCGTTTGAAGATGCTCCAGCGTCTCGATATTTTCGGTGCTCAGTTTAACGGCGGAGTTGAGCAGTAATATTTTTTTCGGATACGGCTCGGTCTGTGTCAAGGTATATAAAAAGCCTTTGATCAAAACCTTCCCCAGTTCATCATCTCCCTTGCCGAGTTTATCGCTTAGGATGAGATAGGTCTTCCCTTCCGAATTTTTGGTACTCTGTACCTCCTGCGTTTTTTCTGTTGTTTCTGCCGGTGCAGACTCCCAAGCCTGCTTGTAGATCACGATCGCAAAACCGTCCTCACGCTCCGTGATCGAATATTCATAGTCTCCCGTCTCAGCAAATCGCTTAAGATTTTCTTTTGCGGTCACATTCCCTACCCAGACCTCAAGCTCCGTAACTGCTCCGTCTTTCAGTGCCTTTTGGGTTTCGATCACAGGCTTTGGACAATCCAATGTCCTTGCATCCAGCATTTTTTTCATCGTCATTTCCTTTCCGGTAGTAGATCTAAACGGCGTACAGGATCTTTTGCCCGGCCGCCAATTCCAAAATCATCTTTTTATTAAGGGCCTAAAGTGCCCGCTCCATCAAAATCGTATCCGCAGATGAGAGAGCACAAAGCTCTGATCCTGCCATCGCAAAAATCCTTCCGGATTTGAAGTCATCATGAAGGCGGAGATGAAAGTCATCACAACATAGCATATAAACATCGCTTTCATCACGCCAAACATCACGCCCAGCGTTCGTCCTTCGACTTCTTTCCCCCACAGACTGCCCATGATGATAATGCGAAGTACCACCGAGACGATAATGATCACGACAAGAAAGAACACGATCTTGTCGTAAGGGATCCCATCCGCCACTCGTCGAAACACCTCTGCACCGATCGGATTGTCTTTGGGCGCAAATTGCATCGCGAATTCATTGCCAAATTTGTTGATCGCCTGACTCTTTTCGTAAAAGAAAGGTTTTTGGATGATCACCGGCAGGATGTAGAGATTGGCAACAAAAAGCGCTGCCATCAACACCACCCACTTGACCGTTTGATAAAGCATCAGTCGAAAACCTTGGGAGTATCCCAAGTAGATCTGCCACAGCAGATAAGCGATAAATACATAGTCGAAACTGTTGAACAGCTTCGCAGTCTCCGTTACACTTGCACCGTTCATAAACTACTCCAATTTGTTTGCCATTTTTATCTCGCCTTTCATGACCAAAACCAAGTAGTCCTGCAGCTCAAAAAAGTCTTCGATCTTCTTCGGGAACTTGAGCTCCTTGCTCGGCGTCCTTACAAAGTCTTGGCCAAACATCAGCAGTTTGCCATGATGGATCGTCATCTTTTCATATTCGGATTGGAAATATTTTTCTTCGACGACTTCCCCTTGCATATTTATTACCCTAAGTTTGTTCCGTTTATCCAAAAAATATATCTGTTGTGCGGATCTGTCAAAGGCGATCAGCTTTGCCGGGACCAAAGAATCTAAACTCGCACTTACTTCGTTGCTTGACTTGTCGTAAAAATCGATACGATTGATATCGATCAATGCGATCGTCGACTCATTTTCATATTGTCGAACGAAGATGACATCCTCAAAATTTTTGGAAAAGATGAGCTTTCCTCTCGCCGAATAGCGATACATATAGTTTGCGATCTTCGGCTCGATGCGATACATCCCATGCACCGTCATCTCGTTGCTGTCGCTGATATCGATCATTGTGATGGTCGTTTTCGGATAGCTCTGATCGTCCAGAAGCTTGCCCCCTTTGTCAAACATCACGACACCTTCGACCCCCGCCTCCGAGCGATAATGCACGATGACATTCCCCGCCTTGCCGGCATAGATCTTAAACGGGATATTGCTCAGCTCGACCTTGTTGACGAAGTTGCCGCCCTCATCGATAAAGTAGAGGAATTTCTCGATCTTGTCGAGAAGATAGATCATACTGTCGGAAGTTTCCATATCCCAGCTGCCCAAAACAAAAGGGATGTCAAAAATCTCACTGCCGTCTTTTTTTAAGAGACGGATATTGCCGGAATCGTAGACCGCGATACTCGTGCCCATCGGCAAGATCTCCATATTCGGCGAATAATTGTATGCGATACTGTATTCTTCTTTTGGTGCCTGATCGTCAAGGTAATTGCGATATTGTTTTCTCGTCTCCGGATTTGTAACAACGATGACGAGTACAAAAAGCGCTATTCCCAAGAAGGAAAGGAACTTGAGCCATTGCTTTGCTCTCTTTTTACGATGGATCTTCAGCTCTCGCTGTCGTTCGCGCTCTCGCAGGGTCTCCTGCTCTTTCAAAAACGAATCCAGCACCTGATCGATCTTGTCCCGATCCAGATGAACGACCTCGCCTGACAGACGCTGCTCGTCTTTGGGCGGAGACTCTTTGGATCCCTGATTTTCTTCCGGTGGAAGTTGATTGTTTTCGTCCATAAAAATCCCTATTCTATAAAATTTATTTTTTTCTTGATCTTTTTGTGTATTTCTTTTATTATAGCATAGCCGCTCAACTTTATCAAACCTTTGTCATATTAAGGGTCGTGTCAAGTTGTTGTGGAGTTTTTCTATTGACAAGCTCCAAATCGTTTAG
>JAUNKR010000050.1 GCA_030532705.1 Peptostreptococcaceae bacterium | reverse complement strand
ACTCAGTTTTGCAAACCTTGTTTCACTTGTTATTCCGTCTTTATTCTGCCATCAAGTGTTTAATAGCTTGTGATTTTGCTCCACGGTTATCATTACCATAACCTTCCATTAGGTTGATCACGCCCCATGCACCGAGTCCTGCCCCACCGCCATTACCAACACCTTCAATACATCTACTCCTTGTGTAAAAAATTCCATACTAATTTTCCCCCTTGTTTTTAGTCACCAAAGAAGGAAGTATCGGCTATTTGCTTTTACTTCCTCATAATGGGGTTCTTCTCAGAACAAATTGCTTTTCTGATAAAATTCCAATCCCTAAAAATACAGCCCCTGCCGTTTCATTCCAAAGCCCTTTCTGTGATTCTAAAATCAAACTTCAAGCGATAACATGTAGTGCTATGACTTTTTATACACTACTCGGTATCCATAATTTCACCATTGGCAAAAATCACTTCGCCACTACCGCTGCAAAGAAACACACCTGCCCCATGCTTACTTGCCAAATCTTCTATATCTTCCGAGATTTCGACGGCATTACCGTAAGAAAAACCCAAATAAATCATATCTCTACCAATCGAGTAGGTTCTGATATACTTCGCATCTTCTTCATCTTCCTCCATCTCCTCGTTCTCATCTAAGTCCTCCAAGGCGACATATTCTTTCAGTAAGTCCCTAAAAAAAGCCTGTAAAGCCGGCGAAGTAAGCGAAATATCCGAATAACTATGCCCCTCGCCCCACTCCGTTTGCTTATCATACCACGCTAAAAACTCCTCCTTGGTTCTCGGTGCTCTGGAATCTTCAAATACCATAATATCGTAACTCATTGATTTTCTCCTTTTGTACCTCATTTTAATCTTTAAACATTCCGAGACAGTTTATTACAAAACCATACTTAATCTGTGCCTCATTTAACACTTTCATCGTCTCTTACTTTTATAAGCGATTCCAATATTCGCTTTTCTTCCTAAAAATTTCTTCCTCTACAAAGCACTTTGCACATCTACCTGTTGCTACTTTGTCAAGGACTTTTTAATCAAAATCATCTTTTCTCATTCGATTTTTCCTAAGCTCCCTCGGCATTATTCTTGTCAGTTTATCTTGCATTGTTGCTGTTTCATTTTCATTGAAGTGGACAACAACCTTATAGGCGGTCTTCCCAACCTTTCTCTTTGTGTTAATGCGTTTTTTCTGTATTTTTAAGATGTTCCTTAGATACTCCTTTCCGCTTTTTTGAATTTTTGACAATAAAATAAAGAATTATCGGCTATTTGCTTTTACTTCCTCGTCTTCCAATCTTATTGACCTAAAGCTCAATAAGCATCTCTCGCCCTAACGGGATCGATTAATTCTATTACCTATCCCTACAAAACAAGATCTATGAACTCAGCATCTTTACTAACGAATAATATCTTTTGGTCTTATTCTTAATATCCTCCTCACTGACACCATAATAGAGATACAGCTCTTTCGAAATATTCTTAGACTGCTTCACAAATTACCTGCCCCCTTTTTTTCTCTACCCCATTCTCATGTGTCATGTTAGCATAATTGCTTATTTCTTTCTTCAAATATACAGCAAATAGCTAGAATTACCGAGCATTTCACATTTTTCACAGATATTCAGCTGATGATCGGCAAAAGCACGATGATCTCATCCGTCATCACAAAATCCGATCTGTTCTCCGCTATCTCAAGAACGGTACTGCCCTCGTTGTTATGTGATCCACATCCGGTATGATCAGGTACTTAGACCATGCTATCATCGTGTTCCTTCCCTCCGATCCGAACAAAAGTAACACTGTCGCTTTTTCCATTGGATCCAAAGAGCTATCACTACTGCAAACGATAGTAATTGGGCGATCAGCACACGCACGATCAGCATTTCATCTGTTCCACCCTCCGTAGTCAGATGAAGGAGATTTGTTGCAATACAGTTGTTGAAGAAATGATCGGTCATTCCCGCATAAAGATTTCCGCTCTACAAAAGTGATCTGTCAATTTCCCATTCAATCCATTATATCACTATCCCCATATTATGTCATTTTATCAAACCGAGTATTCATTTTTGTAATCATTGTATTCTCTCTTTAGTTTGCTTTTTGTGGCAAGATCCTTCTGAATATCAAAGCATCTCGTCGTACTCTTTGCCACTCTGAAGGCTCTTTGATCAAGACCCTCTTTTCTTTTGATTTCCCCGATGCCCCTCAGCATTTCTTGTCAACTTGTCTTGTGTTGTTTCAGTTGCATTTTTATTGAACCGGACAACGACCGCATAGACGATCTTTCTGATTTCTTCCTTTGTGCGAATGTTCCTATCTCTATTTTCAGTTCTTCCATAAATTCTTGTTACTTTTTTGAATTTTAGGTGTCAAAAAAAGAAGGTCCGGCTACTGCTTTGCCTTCCTCATACTGATCTTATTTAGTTATTTTGCTTCGACAAGTCAGAAGTTATCTTCCCTGCCTGAGAAAACACCTTATCTATATTTCTCCAATCTCAACAATCCTTCTTCGTCCGGATGAGTGATACCATTTTTATAGTCATATCCCATCTTCAAATAAAAAGGGGTTGCCGTTATGGAAGCCGGGATCTCCACTCTTTTTGCCCGAAGAAAAAATTCGTCCTTCTCCAGTGTTTCAATGATCCTTCTCCCTATCCCTTTTCCTTGATAGGTCGGTAATACAAAGATGGTAAAAAGACTGCTTTCATCCTGTTTATCCCAATAAGGTCCTATCGCTCCGCATCCGATGATCTTTTCCTCATCACAGACCACATAAAAATGTGTCCATGCAGCTCGGTCTAGTATATTTTGCGGTTGCAGGCGCTTTACATCATTCTCTATACGCTCTGAGGAATAGTCTTTGATATTGGTCGTCCTTAACGTTGTTACGACCAGTTTAGACACTTCATCTGCATCTTTGTGTTCAAATCTTCTCACGATCATCTTATTTTTTTATACTTCCCTCCAGCTCCAATGCCCAACAATATCGTACCGATCATCCAAGCATACTCTATCTCGCCCGTTTTATAGGACATATGGACAACAATAAAAAAACAAATGATATCATAGTGATCGCTAAATATCATTTCTTTTCCATTTTATTCCTCCACAGTTTTTAATGGATCTTCCATTCCAAAAGTTTTTGTTTTTAATGGACCTCTATCGTAAAGACCTATCTCATAAAGGCAAATCTCGATCCCCCTGTCAGTTTCTTTGAAAATGCCCCCTGATCATCAGGATGCGAAAGGTCATAGCTGACCCGTATCTTATCTCAGAGCTATGTATCTTTGGAAGATCTCGATCTTAGAGAGCTTTTAATCGCTTAGGTGCTATAATCCTTATAAAAAACGAAACACCTCTTGCAATGATCCGATGCGGCGGACATTCGGATCTTTGCAGGAATCATAACGGTCAAACAATAATGCGGTGATCCCCACCTTGTCTGCATTATAATCCGTCCGGATATTATCCCCGATCATAATGGTTTCTGACGGGATCATCCCTTCCTGCTGCATCAAGCGGACAAATGCCTGCTCGCTCCCTTTTCCGATCCCTAATTCTTCCGATGCGACCACTCGATGAAAAAACTTCTCCAGTCCGCAGTATTCCACGCGAGGGATCTGGACCTCATTAAATCCGTCCGTGAGGACATACAAGCGGTAGCCGGATCTTTGCAGTCTGTCCAATACTTCCGCAGAACCTTCGATCGGCTGAAAATAGCCCAGCCATCGCTCCTGTAGATCTGAAAGGATCCTTGTTGCCGGTTCCCTTTTATAATCTAGGCTAAGATCCCGAAAAGTATCCTCCAAGATACGATACTTCATTTCCTCCGCTGCTTTCCCATCGATATAGTTTTCTAAATGCCGGTGAAAAAACAGATCATTCGGATTGATGCCGAAGGTCATGAACGGCTCTCCTCGGAAATTTTCCATCTCCTTCATGGCATGATCTCTGAAACAAAGCCGAAAGCTTTCCGCATCCGATCCGTCAAAATGTGTTCGAACGATGAAGTCAAACAGCATATCCCGCGCCCGATAGGTTTCGACTAATGTTTCATCCACATCTATCATAATATTCCTGATCATATCTTCTCCTTCATTATGCTACCATCTATTTTTCGCCCGTAAAAAACACTTCGATCCACTTGTAAGTATATCATAAAAATCGGATCCATCGCACAAAAAATCGGGACAGTCAACCCATCCCGATCATTTGTTCTGCTCTGAGATATCGATCCGCCTCAGATCGAACGATGGTTCGATTTTAGAAGTATCTTCTGATCTAAAGGCGATCTCAAGTTCCTAGCCGATCACATCGTAGCCTTGATCTTCGATCTCCGCTTTGATCTTCGCAAGATCCGCTCCGTCCGCATGCTCGATGCTGACGGTCTTGCTGTCAAGGCATACCTCTACTGATTGAACGCCTTCTACTGCCGATACGGTATCCGTTACGATCTCTACACAATGGTTACAACTCATTCCATCTACTTTCAATACTGTTTTCATTTTGCCTCCTTCACCCATTCGGGATGATCCACAAGATCGATCCTTGCCCCTCTTTTATATTGGAGGCGGTCCGATCTTTTTATCTTATCCGGTTATCTTATTCATTGTACCAAAGAAGCAAGGGAAAACCTAGTGATTTTTTGAAAAAACTTCTTAGGTTTCGATTTCTTCCGTCAAATCATCTCCAAACAAAACTTTTGCATCTCATTTTGTATTTATCAATGGAAAGCGCCGTGTATTTATGTTAGAATTAGAATAGAGGTTTTTACAGCTTTGAAATGAAGATGAGGTAAAGAAATGAGATCTCAAACTCAAGCGAAACAACTGATCGAGTTGTTGACTCAGAAAGGACAGACTCTTGCCGTTGCCGAGTCGCTGACCGGAGGGATGCTCTCTTCGGCGCTCTGCGATATCTCGGGTGCAAGCAAGGTGTTTTTGGAAGGGGTCGTTACTTACAGCAAAGACTCCAAGATCTTTCGCCTCGGAGTCGATCCTGAAACGCTCGCCTCCTATTCACCGGTCAGCGAGCAGGTCGCCTGCCAAATGGCATCGGGTGTGCGCAAGGCACTGAATGCGGATCACGCGATCTCAACGACGGGAGTCGCAGGACCCGGCGCAGATGAGGATGGCAATCCCGAAGGCTTATTTTATATCGGCATCGCAAGCGCAGATCAGGTCCACAGCTTTCGATTTCAGGAATCCGGAACAAGATCTGAGATCCGAGAGAAAGCGGTGTGCTATGCGATCGACAAGCTGTACGAACTTTTGTCCGATCCAAAGGATCGCTGATCCTACAAAATCCGTGCACAGCACGATCATAAATCAAAAAGGGAAGCTCGTCGGAGCAAAGGAGGTTTTATGAAGATAATAGATTTTAGAAGCGATACGGTGACAAAACCCACCCAAAGGATGCGGGAGGCGATGTACCGCGCTGAAGTGGGGGATGATGTCTATGGCGACGATGTCAGCGTCAACACGCTCCAGGAATATATGGCATCGATCTGCGGAAAGGAAGCGAGCCTCTTTGTTCCCAGCGGAACTTTCGGCAATCAGCTTGCTCTTTTTACCCATTGTGAGCGAGGAAATGAAGTGATCCTTCCCGAAGAATGTCACATCATCCAGCATGAGACCGGCGCATCCGCGATCATTGCAGGCGTACAGCTTCGAGCGATCGCTTCCGTTCACGGAAAAATGCCGCTCGATCGAGTGGAAGCCGCGATCCGAAAAGAAGAAGATATCCATTATCCGAAAACCGCTCTGATCTGCATCGAAAATGCTTTTTCCGACGGGACGGTCATCGATCTGGAGTATATGAAACAGCTCCGAGAGCTCGCTGATCGATATGGTCTTCGGATCCATATGGACGGCGCAAGATTTTTTAATGCGGCTACCGCACTGAATGTTGACATCAAAGAGATGCTTCGCTGTGTGGACAGCGTGAATATCTGCTTATCCAAAGGCCTTTGTGCTCCGATCGGCTCGATGCTCGTCGGAACGAAGGACTTTATCGATCAGGCGAGGAAGAAACGTAAACTGATGGGGGGCGGGATGCGCCAAGTCGGATTGATCGCCGCAGCCGGCTATATCGCTGCAAAGGAAATGCGACTTCGCCTTGTCGAAGACCATGAAAACGCTCGCTATCTGGCAGAACGCCTTGAGATCATTTCGGGCATCGAGGTCATGCGGGATCAGCTCGACATCAATATGGTCTTTTTCAAGATCAATGATTCTAAGCTCGCCGGATTGTTCAAACCGGAACTTTTTTCAAAGCACGGCTTTTGCATCAATCCGCCGGAGGAAGGCATGATGCGTTTTGTCACACATTATCATATCACGAAAAACGACATCGATCAGATGATCGAATTTATCATCCAACTGAAAGAGCGATCCAAAAAAATGGATCAAATCTCAAAGCGATCTCCGCTTTAGATGAACCACGGAATAGTTTTAGGAGGGATCATGAAAAAAGCACTTTTGGCGTACAATCCCATGTCAGGAAGCCGATTTGTTGCCCAAAACCTTGATTTTATCGTAAACTGTTTTCAGCAACAAGGAATAAGGCTCCTGCTACATCGCATCAGCGAGGAAGAGGACCTGATCGCATCGGTCGCACAGGTCGATGTGGACTTTATCATCGGCGCCGGTGGTGACGGTACCATCAGTCAGGTGATCGCATCGATGCTCAAGTATGGGGTCCGGCTTCCCTTTATGGCATTAGGCACCGGTACCAGCAACAACTTCACACGTAATATCGAAGATACCAAATCGATCACCAGCAACGAACAGGCAAAGAAGATCATTGAGGATGCACTGCATGGGGAGGCCCAACAATTCGATGTTGGACGCATCAATGAGAAGATCATCTTCCTCACCTCTCTTGCCGGCGGAAATTTTATCGATACGACCTTTACGACCGACAAAAATCTCAAATATATGTTCGGCAGTCTGGCATATTATATCAAACCGCTGACCGAGATCAGCAACATGAAAAGCTATCCGATCCGAGTGACCGTCGACGGCAAACTCCACGAGGAGAATATCCTGGTGTTCGTCATCGTCAACGGGTCCGCCGTGGGCAACTTCGACAATTTTGTCAACAATGCGGATATGAAGGACGGCGTGATGGAGATGGTGCTGATCAAAGAAGGGACCCCGCTGGATAATCTGACCCTGTTTCGTTCGATCGTCAAGGGCGAAGATATCACGGCACACAATAATGTAGTGGTTCTGAAAGGAGCACATTTTTTGATCGAATGCGATGAGGACATGCCGATCGCAGTCGATGGCGAGAAGGGCCCTGAGCTTCCGCTCGAAGTGGAAGTCCTTCCGCAAGCAATATCTGTTATGGTTGCACAGAATGCAACAGAATAGGAGGATCCATGCATATCAAAGAAAGACTTACTCAACTGAGACGATCTATGAAGGAAAAGCAGATCGACTTGTATATCATCCCATCCGCCGACTTCCACCAAAGCGAATATGTCGGCGATCATTTCAAAGCCCGAGAGTATATGTCCGGCTTTACAGGATCTGCCGGAACTTTGGCGGTGACTGCGGATAAGGCGGGACTGTGGACCGATGGAAGATATTTTCTGCAAGCGGAGAATGAGCTGAAGGACAGCGGGATCGAGTTGTTCCGTGACGGTCTGCCTCAAACGCAAAAGCTGATCGACTTTGTGTCCGAAAATATCTCCGAAGGCGGAAAGCTCGGATTTGACGGTCGCGTGATCTCTGCACTCGGCGGAAAGGATTATGCGAAAAAGATCGCAAAGAAAAATGCGACGATCGAAGCATCCTTTGACCTTGTCGATGATATCTGGACGGATCGCCCTTCCCTCTCGGTCAACAAAGCCTTTCTTTTGGCGGATGCCGGCGAGACCGTTGCCGATAAACTGGCTCGGGTAAGAGAAAAAATGAAAGAGCATGAAGCCGACATCCATATCCTCTCCACATTGGACGATATCGCGTGGCTTTACAATGTGCGCGGGGATGATGTTGCCTATTCTCCTGTCGTTCTTTCCTACACCGTGATCACACATGAGGAGGTTTTCCTCTTTGTCGATGAAAGCAAATTCAACGAAGAGATCCTTGCTTCCCTTGCAAAAAACAAGGTCCAGCTAAGACCATACAATGCGATCTACGAATTCGTCAAAACGCTTGAAGGAAAGATCCTTGTTGACGAAAATCGTATGAACTACCTTTTGATCAACAATCTGTCGGATAAGGCGGAAAAAGTCGTTGCCGAAAACCCGACCCTATTGATGAAAGCGATCAAAAATCCGACCGAGCTCGATAATATCCACAATGCTCATGTCAAAGACGGCGTTGCCGTAACACGATTTATGTACTGGCTAAAGAATAATATCGGGAAGACCGAATTGACCGAATTGATCGCCGAGGCAAAAATGGAAGAATTCCGAAGAGAACAGGAAGGCTTCTTTCAACCGAGCTTCCATACGATCTCCGCTTTTGGTGCGAATGCGGCGATGATGCATTATTCCGCAAGCGAGACCAGCAATGCGGTGATCAAGGAAGGTGAATTATACCTCATCGACTCCGGCGGACAATATCTTGACGGAACGACCGACATCACAAGGACCTATGCGATCGGCAAAGTCAGCGACGAACTGAAACATGATTTTACCCTCGTGCTCAAAGGAATGATCGGGCTGTCGATCGCAAAATTCCTCTACGGATGCCGAGGAAGCAATCTGGATATCCTTGCAAGGCTCCCTTTGTGGAAACAGGGCATCGACTACCAATGCGGTACGGGACATGGGATCGGCTATGTGCTCAATGTTCACGAATCGCCGAACGGTTTTAGATGGCGCACCGTGCCGGGCAAATTCGATGCGGCGGTGCTTGAAGAAGGAATGATCACCACCAACGAGCCGGGCATCTACGAAGACGGTTCCCATGGGATCCGGTTGGAAAATGAGCTTGTCACTCGCAAGGCGGAAGAAAATAAATACGGACAATTTATGGAATTTGAAGTCATCACCTATGCACCGATCGACCTCGATGCGATCCTTCCGGAAATGATGAGCAACGAAGAAAAAGAATACCTCAACTGGTATCATGCGCTGGTCTATGATCGAGTTGCTCCACATCTTCCGGACGAAGAAAAAGAATGGCTCAAAAAATACACCCGATCGATCTGATCGCGGTGAAGTCTTCTTTGCATAACAAGCGGATGAAGATGCCCGCATTCTATCACGATCAAAGCGCTCGGTATCATCAGGATATCACGCTTTGATCAAAAGACCCGGATCACATAAAAAAACAGGGCTTTTGCCCTGCTCTCAAAAAGCTCGGTTTACGCCGAGCTTTTTATATGCTATCGATCCATATCAACATTCAACATCGATCAACCCGCCTTGATATGATCCGTCATCGTAATTACTGTCAAACTTCAATTCGCTGGTGTCCAGACCGCGCTCTTTCAATCGCTTCTCGATCCCCTGCTTCTTCTTGTTTCGCTCAAACGGATTGGACGTCTGCTTCACGCCCTCAACGATCTCATACCATTTCTTAAAAGGCATCCCGATCCCGATCTCGCCTTCCTTCCAGTCCGCCACAAGACGCGTGCCCGGGCAGAGCAAAGTGATATTGATATCCTGCGTGATATACGGATAGGTCGTAAGATCCTGACAGACCGCTTGAAGCCCGATCGTTCTCAAATTATTCGTATATCCGTTAAAATATCCGTAACCCTGAAGCATCCTCATAATATTGTATGGACTGGAGACCACGATCACTACATCCGGCTCCACATCATAAGCCTCCAAAGGCATCACTGCGATACCATAGGGCTCTTCCTCCATAAACTTCATCTCATCGTTGATGCTCTTGGATGTTTCCACATCATGATAGATGCTCTTGCTATGTCTTCCCACTCCGCTTGCGATCGGTGGCGGAACCGGTCTGAAATTCAGTGCAAAAGCTCCGTTCGGGCAACCTTGATTTGCATTGGTGAGCTTCATACATTTCCCGATGCTCGCCAGTTGCACCGAATTGCAATATGTAACCTTTCGGTCTCTTTGCCCCGTATCAAAATTCATAAACTCTTCTCTGTCGAAGAAAAACTTCACTCCTACCGGCTTTCGATCCATTTCAAGATAAGCCTCGATCAGTTGTACACTGTGCTTGATATCCACATTCTCCTCCTAAAACAAAAATATACTGCAACTCTCTGCACTGATATTATACTGGCAATAAAGTTTGAGTTCAACAGAGATATTATGCTCCTCTTTGACAATATGATCTTCCCAAAAACAATAGAATCTCTGCAAAATCTTCATTATATGTTCTTTTATTTATTGATCGCCTGCATATTTTTGTCCCTATAGAATATTTTTATCGATGCTATTACCTTCTTCTATCTCAAAAAAAGAAGCGGTCTCCCGCTCCCTTCGATCAACGATCTTCCTCTCGGATCCTCTTGCCAAAAAATGTCTCCCACAAGCGCTCCCCATGATCAAATGCTCATCGCCGAGCATTTGATCGGATATTCTGATGACGGATAAGAACTACTTCACATGATCTATCGATCCCCTCTCATCATCGCAAAGAGATACATCCGACCGGAGCTTGCACCGTCACGGCGATAAGAATGTAACCGTAAGTCCTCATAAGTCGAGAGCGAGCTGACGAAGATATTCTCTTCCTCCAGCCCGTTTCGGATCAAGTCATCGACGATCAGCGATGTCATATCAAACAAAAACTTGCCCTCACCCCTCGGGATCAAATACCGATCGATCTTCCCATGGCTCTGCTCAAAAAGCTCGACCAGATCTTTCCCCACTTCAAAATCCTTGCACTTGATCGACGGACCCACAAAAACGACAAGATCTTTCGGATCGCATGAGTAGCTGTGTTTCATTCGCTCGATCGCTTTCTCCGCGATCTTCTGCTGCGTTCCTCGCCAGCCTGAATGCAGACTCGCCAGGATCCTCTTTCTCTTGTCAAAGATCACGATCGGTGTACAATCCGCAAATTTTGTGATCAGACAGACCCCTTCCGTCGCTGTGATCAATCCATCCGTCTCGGCATATTCAAAATGAAAAAAACGATCCTCGCACGCTGCGTGGAGCTTTTCGTCCACTTCCGCGATCCTCGTCCCATGCACCTGATAGCCGGCAAAGGCTTGCTCCTTCGAGATCCCAAGATACTCGTACACCGACGAGAGCTGACGCTCGCGCTCCTCCTCCGAGATCCCTGCACACAGACTCTCCGAGCCTGTCATCACAAGCTGTAGCTCCTCCTTTTCCAGTTCATCAAACAAAAAAAGAGGCATCGATCCGCAAACCGTCCTATGTTCGATCTTCATTTCATCCTCCATTTTGTAAAACAAAAGCCTCCAAAGGAGGCTTTCTGAAATTCAGCTATTGAAATCTTTCCACTTCTTTTAATAGACCCGCATCTTCGATGCTTGCAGAAACGATCAGATCAAGATCATGGTTCTTCGCAAATTTCTCAGCATGCTCCAAAAACTCGATGA